>JAMOPB010000021.1 GCA_027064945.1 Candidatus Cloacimonadota bacterium | reverse complement strand
AGTGTGATATTAACTGTTTAAAAAAAACGCTGACCAGCTGAACTAATCAGCGCTCTTATATGTGGTACCAGAGGCCGGACTTGAACCGGCACGACCCGAAGATCGAGGGATTTTAAGTCCCTTGTGTCTACCAATTCCACCACTCCGGCAGTTAATATCAATAGATGGAGGCGACACCCGGATTCGAACCGGGGATGATGATTTTGCAGACCATTGCCTTACCACTTGGCGATGTCGCCCATTAAAAAATGGAGCGAATGATCGGGCTCGAACCGACAACCTTCTCGTTGGCAACGAGATGCTCTACCATTGAGCTACATTCGCTAAATTTGCCTATCTATATTAGACACGTACGCAAAATCTAAATATCAAGCCATTATGTCAAATTCTTTTTTTATTTTCTCTCAAAAAATATTTCAGCTGAAAATCTAAATAGTTTATTTTCTTTAGACTTCCATGCATCTCTTTCCAAACCTGCTTTCAAGCATGTATGCTCGAGGAATTTGTCCCTATCCCAGTTCCATTCAATCGCTACTTGTGGTAACAATAATCCCGATGTAAATTGATTCTGTATCATCAATCCATCTCTTCCAATCTTTATCTCTTCAATACTATTTACCTCGATCAAAGGCGAAAGGATTGAAATTTCTATTTGGATCAATTTCATTTCTTCTTTTCTAACTTTAGAAAATCGAGGATCCGAAAAAGCAGCAGCTCTTGCCATATCAATTATCGTTTGATGTAATGGTTCTATCCCAACAACATAACCAATGCATCCGCGTAAATTCTGATCAATTTTTAATGTTACAAAAGCCCCTAATTTCTCATTAAATATTTCTTCCTCGGAAAATTCAAATTTAAGATCTCTATTTTCTAATTTTGATAAAATACTCTCTCGTGCTAATCGCAACAGATAATCTTTTTGCTTGGAATTTAACATATTTTTTCCTTTAATAAATCACTGAAGCCAAATACCCTACAACCTGACTTGTTTCTCCGCTAACATCTCCTGATGTCATATATTTTAAATGTTCAACTTTTAAATCCATTTTCTCTGCCAAAAGCATCATCGTTAAGATTCCGCCTATCCCGCAAGCTTCAACTCGATGATGAGAATAGTCCATAATCATCAAATCAATATTCAATTTACCGATATATCTCATTAGCAATTTATCCAAAGCATAAGCATCTTCTGCAGGATGATAATGTGAAAGATCACTACTACATATAATCAAAAAATCTTTAGGCTTATCTTTGATTAAATTGTAAATCTCATCAGCTAAAATCTTACTGTTCTCTAAGCTCTGTTCACCTATCAAAATAGGAACAAAATCGCAATCAGGTTTTACAATTTGCAAAAAAGGAATTTGTACTTCTATACTATGCTCTACATTATGAACCTCAGGATAAAATACAAAATTCGGATTTTCTAAAATTTTTTCGGCTATATCTTCATTTACAGGATAGTTTCCTAAAGGTGTTTCATAACTTTCATAAGTTCCCACAGAAAAAGAAAAATGGTTGAACTTATGACTTGGTGCAATAATTATTGCAGTTTTGTAATTTTTGGATTTTATGGCTTTATAAGCATAACCGGCACATTGTCCCGAATAATAATATCCGGCATGTGGCGCAATAATCCCAATTATTCTATCAGCATCATGGAAATTTTCTTTTACTTTCAGATACTTATTGATACTTTTAGATAACTCTCTTTTATTTTCGGGATAAAACATCCCGTCAACAATACATCTCCGTATTTTATTCATAATTATAATCCCCCTTTCTTCTGGTAGAAAAAATCTTATATTGAATTTTAAGTGTCAAGTTATTCATTGCTACATATTTGTTGACAAATGATATCAGGAAATTATCAAGCCTTTGAAAACTAATTTAATGAAAGGATTATATATGAAAAAAATTGCAATAACCACAGGCGATCCAGCCGGAATTGGCCCGGAAATTACAGCTAAAGCACTACGTTTCTTTCCTATTAAGGAAAACATTGCTTATATAATTTATGGAAAAATCGATAGATATAATGACGGAAATTTTTTACAAAAAATAAATTCATCAGATGAAGCAGATAAAAGCGGTTTATATTTTATAGAAATTGATAACTATGATGTAGAAATCGGTAAACCAAGTCTTGAATCCGGAAAAGCTACTCTTGAAATTTTAGAGAAATGCGCCGATGATTTGAATACTAAGAAATTGGATGCTGTTGTTACTTGTCCTATTTCCAAAAATGCAATCCGGTTTACAGATCCTAAATTTATAGGGCACACAGAATTTTTCGCTGATAAATCTAATTCTGAAGAGGTAATTATGTCTTTCTGGGGACCATATTTTAATCTTGCTCTTCTTACTACTCACATGCCAGTTGCCGAAGTTCCAGCATATTTAACTCAAGAGATTTTGGAGAAAAAATTCCGTAAGATTTACAGTGAAGCCTGCAAGTTGTTAGGAGCTCCCAAAGTAGCTATGCTTGCTATAAATCCTCATGCAGGTGAAAACGGAGCTTTTGGTTCAGAAGATAATATGATAGCTGAAATGCTTGATCGACTTGCTAAAGAAGATGTCCTTATTGATGGACCATTCCCGGCTGATACTTTTTTCGCAAGGCACGCTACAAGCTATGATCTAATTATTTCTGCTTTCCATGATCAAGGACTTATACCATTTAAGATGCTTTCATCTGATCAAGGCGTGAATGTAACTTTAGGATTACCTTACATCCGTACTTCTGTAGATCATGGTACAGCTTTTGATATTGCAGGAAAAGGAATAGCTAATGAAGCAAGTTTGGAAAGTGCAATCAAATTTGCCGAAAACTTATTAGAGCCTGAAAAAGGAACTGAATTTACCAATTATTCTGCCTTTGCCGAACATTATGATAAATATATGCAAGCAGTTAATTATCCACGCTGGGCAAAATTGGTTTTAGATAAATATAGAAAAAGATATGAACAAGATCCTGAAAATATCTTAGAGCTTGCTTGCGGTACTGCTAATGTTGCAACCCTTCTTTCCAAACAAGGATTTTCTGTAGATGCTTCCGATTTAGCACCGGAAATGTTAAAAATTGCTGCAGAAAAAGAATTTGCCCCACGTCTCTTTTTAGCCGATATGACAGATGAAATTACTACTGGTAGTTACGATTTGATAATCTGTTTATTTGATAGTGTAAACTATCTTCAAGATGTTTCTCAGGTTAGAAAAATGCTGAAAAACAGTTACAAAGCATTAAACAAAAATGGCTTGTTTATCTTCGATACGGTAACAATAAAAAATAGTATCGATAATTTTGACGGATTTGTAAATTTGGAAGATTCACAAGATCAATATATCATCCATCAAAGTGATTTGGATGAATCAAATCTCATCCAAACTACTGAGCTTACATTCTTTAGAAAGCATGGATTTTCATTCCAAAGAAATGATGAAATTCATAAGCAAAAACTTTTTTCAATTTCAGAATTAAAAAAAGAAATTAAAAAAAGTAATTACAACCTTATAGGAATCTACAGTACTGAAAGTTCAGAGAATCTAATAAACCTATCCAATGATAAATTGGAAACTGAATACACTAGATTATTCTTTGTTTTGGAAAATTAATGTTAATTGCAAAAAATCTTCCCCAGTATTCGCATTATGAAAATATTGCCGGAGTTGATGAAGCCGGCAGAGGTCCGCTTGCGGGTCCTGTTGTAATTGCTGCTGTAATTTTAGCTTCTGAAATTATCGGTTTAAATGATTCTAAAAAATTATCTGAGAAAAAAAGAGAATTACTTTTTGAGCAAATTATACAAAAAGCAAAAGCATATAAAATTGTAATTGTTCCACCAAAAATAATCGACGAAATGAACATTTTGCAAGCCACACTTTGGGGAATGGAAGAAGCTGTTTTGAATTTACCAATCACAGCTGATTTTTCTTTAATTGATGGAAATAAAATCCCAAAACGTTTAGCTGAAAATGCTGACGCAATTATAAAAGGTGATGGGAAAATTGCATCTATTGCTGCTGCTTCTATTTTGGCAAAAGTTACTCGAGATCGTATAATGATAAAATTACATAAGGAATTTCCGCATTATAATTTTTTATCTAATAAAGGATATCCCACTAAAGAACATTTAGCAGCAATCAGAACACATGGAATAACAATTCATCACCGGAAAAGCTACAAACCTGTGCAGCAATACACATTCGATTTCTAATAAACTAAAAGGCACAGATATTTTCACGATCTGTGCCTTTTACATATAATTTCCTAAACGGAAATTTTTCCGATTAAAAAAAATTATCTGATATG
>JAMOPB010000020.1 GCA_027064945.1 Candidatus Cloacimonadota bacterium | reverse complement strand
GAACCATTGTGCAAAAGGGACCTGCAAGAACTCTAGTTAAATCTAAAACTTTGATACCTGCTAATGGTTTCGGCATCTACTCCTCCTCTTTGTGCAAATAAGTAAGAGCAACTTTTTCTTTTGTAATTGGCATCTCGGTAATACGAATACCTAAGGCATTACTAACTGCATTAGCCACCATTGGAGCAGCAGGAATCATTGTATGTTCTCCTACACCACGAGCACCAAAAGGACCATCAGGTTGAGGCACTTCCACAATAATTGGCACAATTTCATCCGGAACATCCATAGCTGTAGGGATTTTATAATCCGTAAAATTAGGATTTAACATTTTACCTTTATCGTCAAATCTCATATCTTCATAAAATACAGTTGCCAAACCTTGCATTAATCCACCTACAATTTGTCCTTCTACCAAAGATGGGTTTATCGCTTGCCCCACATCAATTGCTTCAGCAGCTTTCAATACGTGCATTTCTCCACTATCTTTATCAATTTCCAAAATAATTGCAGCAGCACCAACAGTGTAATGAACATTTGGATGCCCGCCTTGACTTGTTTCAGGATCGCTATTTGAAGATGCAAATTCAGGCATAAAAACACCGTGTCCCATAATTGGACCACCTTTGAATGTTCCATCTTCAGCTTGAATTCCATTAATCACAAAATCAGATAGTGGAAGCTCAAAACTTGGTTTTGTCTTACATTTAACTTTTTCATCTTCCAAATAAAGCATGTCTTTAGGAAGATAAAGAGTTCTTGAAACAACATTAAAAATCTCTTCTCGAGCATTTAACGCAGCTTTTCTTACAGCATTCCCACAAGACCAAGTTACATGAGACGCAACTGTTTGCCACTCATAAGGATTTCTATCTGTATCCGGATTCTCAGTTCTTATTTTGCTGATAGGAACAGCTAATATTTCAGCAGCTATTTGAGCCATTACAGTAAGATATCCCTGCCCCATATCCATTCCTGAAACAAGAATATTAATACTTCCATCTTCACTAAATTTTAAAAATGCTGCCGATGAAGCATTAGGAGGCATAGCCGGTGCTTTCCAAATAAGAGAAAACCCTTTCCCGATTATTTTGTTTGGATCTTTTGATTCTAGCTTCTTATCCCATTCAATTTCTTTTTCAACTTTTGCAATACATTCCTGTAATCCATTAGGATTCATTGGAACACCATAAGCTAAAATATCATTTTCATTTATTGCATTTATTTTTCTAATTTTCACAGGATCAATATTTAGATGTTTTGCAATACGTGTAATATGAGATTCCAATCCAAACATAAACTCGGAATAGCCAAAACCACGATAAGCACCACAAGGAGGAAGGTTCGTGTAAAGACAGATGGAATCGATAGAGATGTTTTCATAACGATATGGTCCTATAGCAGATAAACCTACGGCATTTACAACATTTGCTCCATATTCGGCAGATGCTCCTGTATCCCAAAATAATTGATGTTTTATTGCTGTGAAGGTTCCATCTTTTTTCACACCCATCTTAAGAACAGCTGTAAGTGCTTGTCTTTGAGAAGTATTATAAAATTCCTGTTCTCGAGACCATATTAGTTTTACCGGAGAACCTTTAATTTTCGTAGCAATTGCAGCAGCTAATATTTCCATTGAAACACCGGCTTTCCCGCCAAAACCTCCGCCTAAAGGTGGAGCAATTACTCTTACATCTTTATTAGTAAATCCTAATGGAGCTAATGATTCTGCGAATAAATTTCTCTGAGTATGAGGTGATTGTGAAGATGCCCAAATAGTTAATCTACCGGACAAATCACAAAGTCCGACAGCTGCATGAGTTTCAATCGGGCAGTGAGAGTATCTTGGAACTTTATAAGTATCTTCCAAAATATAATCAGCTTCTGCAAAACCTTTTTCCACATCACCTCTTCTGGTTTTACGCCAATGGGCAATATTGGTTCCCGGCTTTGGAAAAAACCAAGGTACGTGAGGATAATTTTCTAAATCCGGATGAATAATTGTCGCATCCTCTTGAAATGCTTCCATCTGATCAAATACAGCGTGAAGTGGTTGATATGTAACTTTCACAAGTTTTGCCGCTGCTTGAGCAGTTTTTACATCCCTGGCTACTACAGCTGCTATTTGCTGTCCTACATAAACCACTGTATCCATTGCAAAGATGTAACGATCTTTCATATAAAGACCGAATTTAAATGGAAAATCTTTCCCTGTAAATACTCCAATAACTCCCGGATATTCTTCAGCTTCAGAAGTATCAATATTTAATATTTTAGCATGAGCTTCTGTACTTTCTACAATAGCAGCATAATGCAAGTTTGGACCAAATTCAATATCATTAGTATATTGTGTAGCCCCTGATATTTTTTCTTTTCCATCAATTCTAACTGATGGCTTCCCTACATATTTCAAGTTCTCCATACAAACTCCTATAAATTATTGTATTTCTTGTACTTCTCTTCCTTAGCGATCTTTTATTCTTTAGCTTTTTATATTTATTACATAAAGCCAAGAGTTTAAGAATGGCTAAATATTTATTCTTCTGATGCTTCTTTCACAGATTCCAAAATAGGAAGATAACCACTGCAACGGCATAAATTCCCTGAAAGGGCTTCTTTTATCTCTTCATAAGTCGGATGTGGATTATTGTCTAAAAGTTCAGTTGTGGTAATTATCATACCGGGTGCACAAAATCCGCATTGGAATGCATTTTTATCTAGCATTGTGTTCTGTACTTTTGACAGACCGTTTTTTGAAATTCCTTCAACAGTAACAACTTCTTGACCATCAGTTTCGATAGCTAAAACAAGACAACTTCTTACACTTCTGCCGTTTAATATTACAGCGCAAGCTCCGCAATCACCTCTATCGCAACCACATTTAGGACTTTTCACACCAAATTTATCTCGAAGGACATCTAATAAAGTTTCAGTTGGTTCCACATAAGTCGATCTAATTTCATGATTTAATTTTATTGTTATTTTTTTCATGATTTACCACCTTGTTGTAATTCTAAAGATTTCTTTAATCCACGTTTAAACATAACTTTCATCATGTGAGTTCTATATTCTTTTGAAGAGCGAATATCTGTTATTGGAGAAATCTCAGTAGGAATAATTTCAGCAGCTTCATCTATGACTTCATCAGTTATTTTTTTACCATTTAGGAAATCTTCTAATTTTCTCATTCTTTTAGGAATGGGACCAACTGCGCAATATGCAAAGCGTAAATCATTATCACCAACGAAAATACCAATTCCTGCTTGAGCAAGATCCTCTCCTCGATATCTTCCCAATTTTTCATAAACACCTGAGTGTTTAGTCGTTTTTATATTTATTCCCAATACAAGTTCATCCGGTTTTAGAATTGTTTTTTTAACGCCTGTAAACCAATCATGAATACCGATTTTCCTTTCACCTTCCAAGCTAATTACCGAAATTTCAGCATCATAAACCAGTAAAGCAGGAGCAGAGTCTAAACTTGGAACTGCAGAACATATATTTCCTACCAAAGTAGCTCTATTGCGAACTCCTACAGACGCAACTTTTTTACTTGCTTGATATAATATGGGAAGCTGCTCTTCTATCTCTTTAGATTCAATAAGTTCAGTAAAGGTTACTCCTGCACCAATGAAAATATTATTATTTGAGATTTTCAATTCTTTCAAAACCTCAATATCTTTCACATCAATCACAAAATCCGGGCTTGCAAATCCCTCTTTAAGATGAACAATGAGATCAGTTCCACCTGCTAAAATTTTGGCTTTTTCTTTATATTTGGATAGTAATTGAAGTGTTTCTTCGATATTTTTTGGCTTTTCATATTCAAAATCGTGTAAAATTGCCATTATAACTCCTATTAATAAAATTCTTTTTTACTTAAAGGCAAACTAACAAAAAGTAATATCTATCTAATTTGGCGAACTTATGGGAAAACTGCATTATCTAAACATAAATTCGGGCAATATTATTTTTTTTTAGTTCCGCCAACTATTATGTAGGATGTAAAAATTATGTGAATTAGTATGTGATTACGTATAGTTTGTTGTGTTATACAAAATTATCAAACCTCCATAAAGCTACAGAGGTTTACAGAGGTTTGATATTTATCTTGTTTACTCTTCAGCTTCCATTGCAATTATTCTGCACATAGAAGATTCAAGTTCAATTCCTCGAAGTGGGAACATTCCTATCCAAACGCGTTTATTATTCACAGCGTTAATCTCTCCACCTAAATTCTCAGCATGTAGCAAACCTTTAGGGAAAAGGTTTAGATGCATAACCTGATAGAACTCTTCCAGCGGGAACATCTCATCCCAAGTTTTACCATAATCTGCAATTAATTTTTCTTCCGCTTTTTTAAAGAGCTTAGGATGCCAATCACGAATAATTGTATTCATTGGATGATCTGCACTTCCGCAATCC
>JAMOPB010000019.1 GCA_027064945.1 Candidatus Cloacimonadota bacterium | reverse complement strand
TTGGTTTTAACTCCCGGATTAGTTGCTTTCTTTGCATTTATCTTATTAGATGAATCTCTTTCTACTTGGCAAATAGTAGGATTAATTTTGCTTTTGGTAGGAACATATATATTACAATTAGTTCATAAAAAAGATCTTCTGGAACCATTTAAAATTTTTGTAAAATCAAGAGGACACCGCTTTTTGTTGGGTGCTTTGATAATATTTACAATAACATCACTTTTAGATAAATGGCTATTACGAGATTTCAAATTACCACCATACACAATGCTTACTTTTCAACATCTTTTCTTAGGAATCAATTTTTTCTTCCTAACTTTAATAAGAAGAAAATCAACTTCGACAATTTTGCATACGATGAAAAATTCTTGGAAACCAATTTTATTGGTTTCGGCTTTTACAATAGTTTATAGGCTTACACAGATATTTGCAGTAAAATCAGGGTCTGTTGCATTAGTTTTGGCTTTAAAACGAACATCAGTTTTTTTTGCAGTAGTAATTGGCGGCCAGATATTCAAAGAACATTATTTACTAAGAAAATCAATTGCGACTATTATAATGCTGGTCGGTGCAGCTATGGTAATAATTTTAAAATAACGATTTATACAGGTTGGAAAGTATATATTGATGTTAAAGATTGAAATGGCAAAAATGGAAAGAAAATTTGTATTTTCTAAATGATATTATTGTTATTTCTATTTGACAAATAAGCCAATTATCGATTGATGCGTATCTGAATTAAAAATAATAAAAAGAAAATTGAGGATAAATATGAAATGCAAAGGAACGTGGAAAGAAAAAACACCAAGCGGTAGAACAGTAAAACGTAAGTGCAATAACGAGCTTTCGGAATATGCAATATTCTGTGATAAATGTGGAACTCCAACAAATGCTTTAAGTACAAAATTAAATGCTAAGAAAAATTGGCAGGAAGTACGCGAAACTTTTACAAATTTAAGAGGTAGTTTCTACAAATTTAATATATTTTTCCTTATTACTGTATTTATTCCTATCGGAGCTGTAATTTTTTTCCAAAAAGATTTAGCACAATTTATTGGAATCGATAAATATCTTTTTCTTAATTTAGCCTTATTATTATTAGTTCCACTTAGCCTTATTCCTTTTGCTTTCGATGAAGAAAACTATAGTCAAAATTTTAGCGTAAAAAACTATTTTAGGAAAATGAAATATTATCCCAAATTTTTTCTTTTTACTTTAGAAAATATTATTTTTTTCTTTATCTTAAAAGTGCTTTGTACAGGTTATTTGATTGGTGTAACTGTAGATCCTATCTTGGCTCCGGTAAGGGTTATTTTGGTATTACATTGGATAACCATTATGTTTCCGGCACCGCTTGTGATTATTCGAAAGAACGTTAATCCGCTGGCAGCATTAAAAGTATGTTATACAGCTAGTGCTGAAACCAGATGGCAACAATTCTTTACGCTTTTTTATGTTGCTACTGCTAATATTTTAGGATTGTTAGCTGTTGGATTAGGATTATTACGTTCGATTTCATTTTCATATCTATTAATAGAAAATTATTATAATAAAATGAATGAATACAGATTATTTGAAAAACGGGAGAATTAAAATGGATACAAGTAAACGTTATATAAAAATGTGCCAAAAAGCAGACGAAATTCGTTCACATTGGAAACCACAAGATGGCGATTATTTTTATGGAGAACCTCAAGATTTAGGCGATGAAAGACCTATCGGAGTTTACCAGTTTATTTATAATCGTGAAGATGAATATTTTAGTATATTACCTCAAAATTATGATCCGGAAACAAAAGAATTTGATGGATTGGGTGATGAAGATGATGCTGTTTTTTTACCTAACGCATCTCAATTGATGGAAATGGTGGATTTTGAATCACCGTTTGCTTTGATAGAGGAACTTGCTGCTTGGGCAGAAAAATTACCTACCACCATGCAAGATAGATTACAAACAAACGAACAATTATTATTAGCTTTTGTAATGAAAAAAAATAATGGAATGAGCTGGACTGGATCTGACTGGCAAATTAAACGATAATCTAAAAAAAAATAAGGCGTGGATTGTTCTGCGCCTTTTAGTTTTTATTCGAAAAAATTTAAATAAGGAAATCAATGGAACATCTTAGAATTGGTATTGTTGGAAATATCGGAGTTGGAAAATCTACTTTAGTAAATGCTGCTAGTAGTGAACCTTTAAATAAAATATTGTTAGAAACTATCCCCAATTGTCCCAAAGAAGCTGCAGTACATGCGTTTCAAGAAGAATTTAATCCACAAGTATTAGATGCATTTTATCAGAACCCGGTTGATAATGCTTTTATGGCTCAAATTGAATTTTTTAATGGTCGCTTGGATAGACAAATGAAAATAGCAAGTTGCAAAGGCATTGTCTTAGAAGATAGAACATTAGCTGAAGATTATCATATTTTTGGATTAGCTCAGAAAATATTGGGAAATATGAGCGAAGAAGAATTTCTTACTTATCAAAGAACTTACAATTTGATGACACAGAAAATTAGTGATCCGGATATCATTATTTATTTAAAAGCTGATGTAGATGTGTTATTGGAAAGAATTGCAAAGCGAGGCAGAGCAAGTGAAGCTTCCATTCCTGCTGATTATCTGGCTCAATTAAATCAATTGTATGATCAATATATTTTCAGGGAAGTTTCCTGTCCTGTATTGGTTATTGATGCTAATAAAGATACTCCTTTAGATAAATTTTTATCCGACACAATAAATAAAATAGCGGAAGAAATTCGCTCTTTAAATATCCGCATTACCACACCTGGAATTTCTGAATGGGTTTCAATGCCGGAAACAGCTGCTACGTTAAGAGCAATCGATGCAGAAAAAAAATTAGAACAATATTTAAAAGAAAATCCCAAATTAATTACTGTTGCAGGAAATGTTGGATTAGGAAAATCAACAATTTCCGCTGTGATGGAACGTAGTTTAAGCCTAAAAGCTCTTTATGAAAAACCGGAGAATAATCCTCTTCTGGAAAAGTTTCTTAATAATAAGAAAAAATATTGTTATGATTTGCAATTGCATTTTCTAAGAATGCGTTCGGAATTACAGGAAATTGGAAGCAACGGAGAATGTAGTTATGTGATGGATAGATCTTTACCTGAAGATTTATTGATTTTTTGCTATAATTTTTACCAGACAGGTTTATTGAGTAAAAATGAACTTGATATTCTTATCACAAAATTTAAAGCTGAAGCGCAGAAACTACCTCAAGCTGATTTAATGATAATCTTGCGAGGAAAACCGGAATTGGCTTGGCAACGAATCTTACAACGCGGTCGTGAGATGGAAGTTGAAGGCGGATGGAACTGGCAAGAAATTCGTGCTTTCAGCAAATACTATGATACTTATGCCAGCGATGTAAGGCGCTATGGATTTCATAACGGACCGGTTTTAGAAATTGATGTGGAACGAATTGATATTACAAATAGAGTCCATTTAGGTTATGTTTTTGAAGCTATTCATAGAACTTTATTAGATTGTGAAAAAAAGGAGAATACCAATGAAACATTTTAGGAGTAGCTTTTTTCTAGTTCCTCTTACTATCTTATTAATTATCTTTGCTTTAGGGTTTATTGATAGCTCTCAACCGGACGTTAATACTACTGAAGTAAAATCACCAATTAATAATCATACTATGATGATGAATGTTTTGTGGCATCAAACAGCTGCAGAATATCGCGCATTATGCTATCAAGCTTACAATGTTGCAACAGAAAAATTACAACTCGCCTTGAAAAACAAATCTGATAAACCTTTGGCTGTAGTTGTGGATGTTGATGAAACAATTTTGGATAATTCTCCTTATAATGCAGGAAACATTATAGGTAAACTTAACTATCCAGATGATTTTTATCGATGGGTAGATAATGCTGAATGCCAGCCTGTTCCCGGAGCTTTGGACTTTTTAAAATTTGCTGCAAAAAATAAAGTGGAAATTTTCTACATTACAAACCGAAGAGAGCGAGGAAAAGAGGGAACTTTGGAAAATTTGAATAAATTAGGTTTTCCAAATGCTACTGAAGAAACTGTTTTGTGCAAAACAGATAAATCCAGCAAGCAACCACGTCGAGATACTGTTCTGAAAGATCATGAAATTGCTTTATTAATCGGAGATAACTTGTTAGATTTTGACGATGTTTTTAAAGCTGAAACATTTGAAGAACGCAATCTTGCTGTGGATAAAAATAGAGATAAATTCGGTAATAAATTTATCATCATACCAAATGTGATGCATGGTGAATGGTTGAAGATGATTAATCGTCCTGAACGAGAAATGACAGAAAATGAAAAATTGGTACATCGCAAAAATTTATTAAAGAGCTTTAAATAATCTTTATCCCGAATAATGCAATAGATTTAAAAGTAATAAGAAATATTAAAATATAAAAATAG
>JAMOPB010000018.1 GCA_027064945.1 Candidatus Cloacimonadota bacterium | reverse complement strand
ATGAAAAAACCGACCAGATTACTCTGATCGGCTTTATTATGGCGGGAGCGACGGGACTCGAACTCGCGACCTCCTGCGTGACAGGCAGGCGTTCTAACCAACTGAACTACACCCCCATTATTGGGTTTATTATTATTGAAATTTTATTTCAATTAAACACTCTATCATATCTTTAGAAAATGGCGGGAGCGACGGGACTCGAACTCGCGACCTCCTGCGTGACAGGCAGGCGTTCTAACCAACTGAACTACACCCCCGCATTCGCTAAAGACATTGCCTTTTTATTGGGATAGGTATTTTATGTCAAAAACTTTTTTCTTAATTCAAACAAAAACACACTTACACAAAAGGCAAAATCAATATCTAACTTATTACAAGTTAAGAAAATCTACATTTTTATAAATTTTGTATATTTTTTAATGGCCTTGGTGCAGTTGCTGGATTAACGCCATCTCCAGAGATATATCCTAATATCGGCTTACCTTTTCGTTCGCCGTTTTTAGTCTTGTAAAATTCCACTTTAATTCTCACCGGACCTTTTTCATCAGCCAAGATATCGTTCCCATTTTCATCAACTTCAAATGGATTATGTGTGAACCAACCCAAACCAATAGCACAGGTTCCAGTTTCTCCATTTACACTTTTTCTCTTAGAACCAATATATTCTCTTTTTTCCTGAGAAACATTAGGAGAATTTATACTTGATGTAACAACTCCGATTTTTTTATCATCTTTATAAATTTCACGTCCTGTAACAATTCCTTCGGTAATAAACAAAGCCATTCTCTTATCAACGCCTGCGTCAATTTCTTTTTGAAGAGCTTCTTTTCCTACAAAGAAATCTTTACTCATATCAACAGCTGCATTAAACAATGGAGCATTTACAGGTGTATGTTCTCGATCATATTCGCTTCCGTTTAAAGGTAATCCGAAGTTTCCTGCAGAAATCCTGTTTTCATCTCTTCCGCCTAAGCCTACAACCAATCCGCCTAATTCCAATGCTTTTTCTGCAATGCGTTTGAATTGATCTTCTGCCACTTCAACCGGCACATACATTTCCCAACCCCAACGATTTGTGTATCCTGTACGACTTAACATATAATCATAACCTTCATAAGAAAATTCATTGAATGTAAAAAATTTCATGTTTTTAGAAGGCTTGTTACGATTTTTCAAAACTTCCTCACCATAAAGAGAAGCTAAAAGTTTATAGGATAAAGGACCTTGAACATCTATTTTAACTAATTTATCAGATATATCTGCAATAGCCACATCTTCATTTTCTTTTTTGAAAGAATTAATAAAATCTGCATCTGCAATCATTCCATGCTCTTCATCCGTGATGTCATGTCCCGCATTAATTACTAAAATAAATCTATCCTCTGTAACTTTCATAATGATAAGGTCATCAAGAACTGTTCCTTTTTCAGTAAGTAAAAGGGTATATTTGCACTGACCTATTTTCATATTTGCTACATTTGTAGGAAGAACTCTATCTAACAATGTTTCAGCATCATTGCCACTAAATTCTATTTGCGCCATATGATCGATATTAAAAACAGCTACCTTGTTAATTGCTAAAGATTCTTCCAAAACACTGGTAATATAATTTACAGCCATATGGTATTGACCGAAATTACTAATCTTAATTGGTTCATATTCTCTATCTAATAATTCCGCTAATTTTTTTTGATACCACTGTTCTGCTTCCCATAATGCAGTTTTTCTTGGTTCTTTAGGAAAATCAAATCCAATTTTTTTCATAAAACAACCTGCCTTTACTTTTTTCTCTATTTTTTTTTGGAGTTCTTATTTGTAAAGTAGATTAGTTTGCCATATTCCTATCAAAGTGATTCAGAATTATTATCAATTGTTTACTGCATTACCTGTTGCAAGAAAACATTTTGCATAAAGAATAACGAAATATAAGAAATAATTGCACTTGCGATAGGAGTTGCAATCCAGCCTAAGCTAATTTGTCCTAATTTTTTAAAGTTCATATTTCTTCCGCCTTTGGCTAAACTAATTCCCATCACAGCCCCCACAACAGCTTGAGAAGCTGAAACCGGAACTAATGGAAATGCAGGTAGATTATGTGAATGCAAGAAGTTCGATAATCCTTGGCTGGCAAAAAGAAATAAAGTAATCGATGTTGCTAACACAATCACCAAAGCCGTAACAGGAGAAAGTTTATATATCCCTGAGCCTACTGTATTCATCACATTCTTAGAAAATGTCATCACACCTACTGCTATTGCTATTCCTCCTAATAAAAAAAGTTGTTGCACACCTGTTAAAACAAATAAATTTCCAATAGCAACATCCACAAAAGGAGAAGAGCTTATAAAAACGCCCATTACATTGCCAATGTTATTCGCACCCAAACTATATGAGCCAAATGCACCTATAATAATTAATCCCCAACGTGTATAAGCATCTAAGGTTAACATATGTATTTTGGATCTATCTAATATGTATTTAACAATATAAAAAAGTAAAAATGCAATTACAGCTGTAAGAATTGGAGAGAATAACCATGTCCCTGCAATTTTATATAGAATTTCCATATTAGTAGGAGTTGAAGAAAAAATATTCCATCCAATAATGCCACCTACTACAGCTTGACTTGTGGAGATTGGTATGCCGGCTTTGGTCATGAAAAAAGATGTAATTGCAGCTGAAAGAGCTACTACAAATGCACCTGGCATAGCATTAATCGAACCTAATTTCCCCAAAGTTTGCGCTGCTCCTGTTCCACTTACAACAGCACCAATAATAACAAAAATACTACAGATTATAGCGGCTGTCTTAAATTTCACCATTTTTGTTGCAACAGCAGTACCAAAAAAATTTGCTGCATTGTTTGCACCTAATGACCAACCTAAAAATAGTCCACTAGATAAGAAGATTAGAGTTAACATAATTTTCTCCTAAACTCTTCTTTTGATAGCATACACTGACAATCTCTCCGCTACTTGTTCAGCAACGTCAGAAACTTCGGCTATTTTCTCAGCAAAATATCGCATATGCACTTTTTGACTAAATGATTTTATTATATCGCCTTGAAATGCTTTCCGTTTTAGTTGTTCTTCCACATCATCTGCTTCATGCTCATAAAAATGTACTTTGTTTACATAATCAGAAACTAAAGTAATTTGACGGAAAAATGCTCGAGCAGCCTTCACAACTTCCTCTACAGCTTTTTCAGAAAGATCTGCTAAATCAACAAAATCCTGGATTAAATCTTCAGGGATTTCCGGAGTTTCAATTGAAAATTGCTCTATAACTTTTTCGCATACATCCACAATATCATCCATAGTTTCCAATATTCCCAACACATCTCCACGAGACTCTGGTATAAGCATATATGCATAAAGCCTATATTTAATATCACGCCTTACATTATCTGCTTCACTTTCCAAATGTGTAATTTCCTGAAAGTTTCGGTCAAATTTTTCTTTATTCCCTTTTAAATATGCTCGAATACCTTCTAAAAAAATTAACCCTGATTTTGTTACTCTATCAAGATATCCATCGATATCTGCTTCTAATTGACGTGTTTTTTTATTGAAAATTGATTCCATAAGTAGCTCCTTTATTGTTCTATTCTAATATAAACTATATTAAAAATATTTCATACTTTGAAATTTTGTATTTTCTTAAAAACACATTTTTCGGGTCAAGTTTTTTTATTTTCATAAACATTACATTGGCTAATATAATCGAGATATCCAATGTGTTGAGAACATTATTCCAAACAATAAAGTTGAATAAATCCATTTTAAAATGAAAAAGTAAAAACGTCGTACAAGCTGCCAGCTTGTTTCTTCCGCAACTTAGCAAGTTGCGCTACAATTGGAAATTAACATTATCCGCTTTTTAAACCAACTTCATGAAAATAGCGTTAAGAAATATCAAGCTTGAACGTTAAGAAATTTGATACTGTT
>JAMOPB010000017.1 GCA_027064945.1 Candidatus Cloacimonadota bacterium | reverse complement strand
ACCATAATCAATTATTCGTGTTTATCCGTGCAATTCGTGGACAAAAATCTTTTTTTTTAGCATCTTCATCCTTCGATAAAATCTTCCTACGTCGGATCACTCAGGATGATCTTTAATGCATAAGTATAATGCATAAGTATAATGTAAAATGTAGAATGTGAGAAGTGAAATGGGAAAAGGGAAAAGGGAGAAGGGAGAAGGGAGAAAGTAGTAAGCAGAGAGTAGAACAAGCTGCCAGCTTGTTGTTTTTCCGCAACTTAGCAAGTTGCGCTACAATTGAAATATAACATTATCCGCTTTTCTAACCAACTTCATGAAAACAGCGTTAAGACTAAAGAATTTTGAATGATGAATTATAAATTATAAATTGTGAAATCAGAATCTATGATATTTCTATCACACTGATTGGAACGAAGTGAGTTTATTAAATTTTAGTGAAAGCGTAGATATTTTAGCTGTTTTTATACGTTGTGAGCTTTTCTTGTTTCGTTCTTTTGGTGGCTCAAAAGAATGAAATATACCAATCACAAATTAAATAATTAGGGCACTTAGTCAGCTACGATGCCACCACTTAAAAAAGGAATGATAAACAAAGCCAAATCCACTAACACTTGACAGATATCTTCGCTTTAACAAAAAGTTATTTTTCTTTAAAAAAAAATGAACTTGGGGATATTAAAATAATTATTTTCGAGGTGGATGTGACTTAACAAAGGAGTATAATTTATGAATTTAAAAAAATCATTATGCAATATTAAAAGAATAGTATTCATAATTCTGTTGGCGATCATTTTATGGGCATGTCAACTAACAATTTCCAGTATTGACCAACCACTAACCGGCTACACAAACAGCAATATTGTAGTTCCTATTCGTATGGAAATTGCAACAGGTGGAGCATATGCATACACGGTAAGTGTTCAGATTCCGGAAAATTGGGAAGTACAGGATAATCAATTCTCGTATATCATTTATGGTGAGGAGAATATCGAGGGGATAGCTGTTTACAATGAAGATAACACAGCATCATTACCCCCAGCGGAAGTTGGGTATAAATGGTGGTCAGGCATCACACAAGATCATACAATAAACACTAGCGGTTACGCAACAGGATACCTCGTTTTTAATACTGATTCTGTAGAAAACACTTACAATATAGATTACGCTTTTGGAGATACTTATAATAATGATTTATTAGAATTACAAAGTTATGATCATGAGATAATAATATCAAGCCCTCCTTCAGGAGAGGAATTAACAAACGCACAAGTTTTCCCTGAAACTGGTAAAGCTTGGGACAATTATTCTTTTGAAGTTGATTTTTTAGGAGAAAATGTAAGTGTTTCAGGAGATGTATATATTGATGATATACCTTACAATCTTGATCAAATTGCTGGGTCAGAAGGCAATGGACGATATTATAAAATAATAAATTCACTTTCCAGTGGAGAACATGAATACTATTTCCTTTTTGATAACAACTTAAGATATCCTGAAACCGGATGTTTAATTGGGCCGACAGTGGACGATGTTTTTTCTATTCCTTTCGAAGAAACTTTTGAATTAGATAGTAGCAGTAAAGATGCTTGGACATTTCTTGGGGAAAGTTCATCTTGGGAAATAGCAATCCCTACAGGATATGAAAATGATCCGGCTAATGCTTATGCTGGCGATTACATAGTAGGAACAGATATTACAGATGACGGTTTATCTAATTCAGACGAAAACTCTGCATTACAATCACCAGTCTTTGATGCGAGAGATTTGGATTATGTTTACCTAACTTACCAAGAATGGATTCATTCCGAAAATGGAATTATATCGATTGAGATCGAAAATGTTGTAAATGGTGATTATGATACAATATTAGATGGTGAATATGGCAATAGTGAAACTTGGACAAAAAGATCTTTTGATATTTCTGAATTTGCAGCAGGAAATATTTTTAAGCTTTACTTTACTTTTAAATCTGTGCCAAGTATTAGCGGTTGGAATCTGGATAATATTTCAATTAAAAGTTATCCTGCTCAAAATCCAAGCCCTGAAAATTATAGTTGGAATATTCTTCCTACTACAGATTTAAGTTGGGATAATCCTGCCGAATTTGAAAATGTGAAAGTATATCTTAAAGCTAATAGTAACCAATTTACTCCTGCAGACTTAGTTTATGATGGAATTGCCATAACTACTCTATCTAATGATGACTTAGGTGGCGAATTAGCTACAGGGACAGATTATTATTGGAGAGTTGATGGTATTTCGGAAAATAATATAACAACAGAAGGTGATATCTGGAGTTTTAATACAGCCACAACTATCTACAATTTAAGTGGCTTTGTACTAGATGACTATAGTAATGAACCTGTTGCAGGAGCTCTGATCGAAAGTCTTGATGGCGAAGGCGGCGGTTGGAGAAAAGATAGAGTTATCTATTCTACCACATCTGCTGCTGATGGTTCTTATTCACTAAATCTACCGGAAGATGCTTACTATTTCACAGTAACAAAAGAAGCATTTATAGAAGATGAAGCAGTTTATATTAATATGTATGAAGGTAACGTTGTCCAAGACTTTAGAATAAAAAGAGTCTTTGCGGAAAGTTTACTCCCTTCTTTTGGAAGTTGGAACGTGCCTCTTTCTACATCATTGAGTTGGCAAAATCCTACAAATACAGATTATAATTATACTGTAGTGGAAATATCAGAATCAAAAGATATGAGTAATCCTACAATTGTTTATTCAGGTCCATTAGTATCAAATGTATCATCGGGCGAAATAACTTCCTCAATGGGTGGTCTTGAATACTCAACAAGCTATTTTTGGAGAGTTATACTTTCCGAAAATAATAATTCAAAATTCGCACCATCGCCTATTTCCCATTTTATCTCGGAATTTAGTGTTCAACCTCCACAACTTGCAACAAATGTTTCAATCTCCGGATATGATATCAATAATTTTTCACAAACATCAGATGGATATCTTCTTACATTTGGTGATTCACATAAGCAAGATGTAATGAAATTGGATTCTGATGGAAATATGCTTTGGCAAAACAACTATTCTACGGACAACAGTGTCTTTACCAGAGCGATAGAAAGTTCTTCCGAAATCATTGTTGGCAGAACAGAAAATACAGCATATATTAGTGGTGAAAGAACAGGAATTACATCTATCAACTCATCCGGTAGCATCATTTGGAACCAAGCTTATAAATATGAGTATAGTGGAAACTATTCTAATGAAAGAGTTAATGATATAATTGAAGATAATTCCGGTAATTATATTTTGGCCGGCGGAACAGGATTTGGTGAATGGGATTTCTTACTAACCAAAACAAGTGGGGATGATAATACTCCAATTTTCCAAAAGAGATATGGCGAAACTAATTTCCAAGAAATTTGTGAAGATGTATTACTTTGCGATGATGGTGGTTATCTGCTTACTGGTTATCAAGCTGGGAACAGCACAAATTCAATTACCAGCTCTAGAGTTTTTGTCATCAAAGTAAATAGCAATGGTGTTGTTCAATGGGAATATGTTGAAGGTTTTGGAAGCTCAAATGGCAATACAAGTTCTCATGGATATAGTGCTATTCAAACCTCAGATGGTGAATATCTTATAGGAGCTTATCTACATGACGATACTGACAATTACTATCCAAATAATTCGCTTCTCATCAAATTGAATGCTAACGGAGAAAAAGTTTGGCATAAAAATTATGCAGTATCTTTTTACGGTCAAATCTCATCACTTATAGAAGATATCGATGGTGGGTATTTGCTTGCAGGACGACCTGATATCATTAAAACAGATGTTGATGGAAACATGATCTGGATGGTAGATACACATTCCGGAAATATCTTTTGGAATATGAACAATATTTACTTGGATAATCAAAATAGAATTATTGTTGCTGATAATGATCAATTTATGATTTATGGGGCAGGTTTAACAAATCTACCTGCACCAACTAATCTTACAATATCTATTTTAAACAACAATGATATTGAACTTAATTGGAATTCTGTTGATGGTGCAAACTCATATAGCATCTTCAGTGATACTGAAGCTAATGGTGATTTTTCTACTGAAGAGATTTCCGGTTTAGCAACAACAAATTGGATAGATACAAATGTTACCGATACAAAAAAATTCTATCGAGTGGTTGCTTCTACAAATTTATCTCGAAATAAGAAAAAACAAAATTAAGCAATTTATTGATCTCTAAATTAATTAAAGCGACTATAAATTTCTTGTAGTCGCTTTAATAATATCAACTTTTATGAAAACAACGTGAAAAGGGAGAAGGGAAAGGATAAACAATTTTTAATTTTGAATTCTGAATTTTGAATTGAGAAACACATAACCACAAACCATAAACACTAAGCAGGTTGCGCTACAATTGAAAACATAATATTATCCGCTTATTTAACCAACTTCATGAAAA
>JAMOPB010000016.1 GCA_027064945.1 Candidatus Cloacimonadota bacterium | reverse complement strand
AGTAATAAATACTCTTTTTCTTTTTTCTTGCGCTCAGTGATATCTTCACCAATAGAAATTAATAAATGCTTTGAAGTATCTTCATCATCATATATTCCAGTAGTTTGCCAGGAAACTATTATTTCTTTTCCTTTTTTAGATAGAATTGGATTTATATAGGAATGAGATTCAATTCCCCAAGAATCTTCCCAAACTTGGTTCATTTCGTTTAACATCTCTTTTGGGAAAAATATTTTGAACCAATCTTTTCCTAAAACTTCTGCCTTTGTGTAGCCGGTAATTATTTCCGCACCTTTATTAAAGATTCTTATAATATGATTTTTATCAAGTCCCACAATTATTGCAGTGGCAGTTTCGATAATTTTCTCGGAAAATTCTTTTTCTTTTTTAAGTTCATAATCATTAGCAATCAACTGTTTATTTGTTGCCCTCAGCTGCTGTTCGGTTGCTAATAATTGCTGATTTAGTGTGTTTAGATTTGTAATAGATGTTGTTGATTCTCTTAGGTACTTAGTCATTTGATTAAAAGCCAAAGCTAATTCTCCAATCTCATCGTCTCTATCTACAATAATTTTAAAGTCATAATCCCCTTTGGTGATTTGTTTTGTTTGCTTTATTAATTCTTTTAACGGTTTAGCGGTTTTTTTTCCTAGAATAAAAGAAGTGAGTGCAAAAATAATTGTTAGAATGATTCCTACAACCCATAGATCAGTAACAAATTTTGTTGTCTGTTCAATAATATTTGAGAAAGGAATCAACTCAATAATTATCCAAGATTCTCCCTTATTTCCTTTTTTATGATCAATAGATTCAAAATTGCCACCAAAAGTATAACCTTCCATTCCTGATGATATTTTAATCTCGTCGTATCCGATTATAAACTTATCTCCTTCTGTTTCGATTACAAAAGAGTTCTTTTGTTTAGTTTGGATTTTCTTTTGAAGGTTACCGGAAATTCTTTTACTTAATGGTTCAATTCCATCTTCAAAAACTATTAATCCTCCACTACGAATCAGTTTCAGCTTTTCATGATCCTGTATTTGATGATTAACAATAATTGTGTTTATAGATCCTAAAATATTTAAATTTGCTTTGAGTATTCCAATTATTTCGTTATCTTTTTTTATTGGAATAACAACACCGAGAACATATCCACCAACACTATCATCATAACCTCGATCATCCAGAAATACAGAGCCTTTGCCATCATTGAATGCACCTTTCCACCAATATTTATAGCCGTGTGCAAAAGTTGTCAGTTTTGATGTTGAGGCAACAAGTGCACCATATTTATTTGTCAGAAATATTTCGCCATATTCACCTTTGATGTTTTGCTGTAGAGTTTTCAGATATTTGGAAACTTCATTATTTGTGTAATCCAGAATGAAAGAGTTATTTTCATCTTTAATTGCCTTCCACTTTTTGTTTTTTTGAAGAATTTCTTTGTCTCTCTCTTCTTGCGTTAATACTTGGTAATGTTCATTGCTTTTAGAAAGTGAATTTATAATTATCGGTGCAGCAATAATTGTTTTTACTTCTTTAACTTTTCCAATTAGATGCAGATCAATCGCTGCTGATGCTTTTTGGGCAATAAATTTGGCGTCCTCTGAGTAATAATTTATAGTGCTATGGTAGTTTAATTTATAAAATATCACAATAGCAATCATAAGAATTATGATACTGGTGATAAATATTTTTATTGATTGCCTTATTGCAAAATTCATTAGAATCTCCTTATTTTTCAACAGCTAAATACTTTTAGATCAGTACTTAATTTACTTAATTATTTTTAAGCAGAGATATTTCTATTAGAAAATTTCCTTATCAATTTTTATTTAAAGATAGATTCAAATATTGGTTTCAAATCCCAAATCTCTACAGGTTTTGTAAGATAAGCAACCGGATTTGTTTTACTTGCTCGTTCATAAATCTTAGATTCTTCATAACCTGTCATATAGATAATTGGAATATTTGATTTCTCATTTATTACTTCAGCAGTTTCAATTCCGTCAAGTTTTCCTACAAGGTTAATATCTATTAAAATTGCATCAGGTTTGGTAGTATCCATAAATTCGATTGCTTCCTCTCCTGTTGTAAATGTACCGCAAACTTCGTAGCCTTCGTCTTCAATTTGCATTTTTAGCCAAATTCCGAGCAAAACTTCATCTTCTACTATCAGGATTTTCTTTTTTTCATTCATATTATACTCTCGCTTTTTTTAGATTATCTTTAATTTTAATATGCCATTTCAGGCCATGCTCACTTATTACGGAAATTTCGCCTTTCAATTGGTTTTCCACAATTGAAAATACTGAAGTCAATCCCATTGAACCATTTTTACAAGGATTAAAATTTTTTGGAAAGCCTACACCGTTATCACATAATTCTAGATTAATTTTTTCATTATCTTTTTTGGATAATCTGATAAAAATCTCACCTTCCTGATTATTCGGGAAAGCGTGTTTGAAAATATTAGAAATAAGTTCATTAACAATCAAACCCAATGGAACGGCAGAATCAATGGAAGCCTTAACATCCTGTAAATCTAATTTAACTTTTATTTTCTTGGAAAGTGAACCGTAGCTTTGCATTATAAGGCTTGTTAAATCCTTGATATAATCTTTCAGGTTTATATTGGATAAATCTTTGGCTTGGTACAATTTTTGATGAACCAAAGACATAGCTTTGATCTTATTCCTTATCTCCCTGAACGTAGATTTCACATATTCATTATCGGAAAATCTGGCTTGTATCGAAAGCATGGCAGAAATAACCGCCATATTATTTTTGGTTCGGTGATATATTTCATGAATAAGAGCAGTTTTTATTTTTATATCTTTCTTTATTTGTTCCTCTGCCAGCTTGAGTTTTGTGATATTGTGTACTAAAGCAAGAACATATTCAACAGATTTGTCATTTGTATTATGGTAAGCATTTACAGAAATAGCAGTGTAAACAAGATGTCCATCTTTATGAATGAAACGTTTTTCCAATATATAGGAATCTATTTCATTTGCCAGCAATCTGTTAAATTGTTTTAGATCGGCTTCTATATCATCGGGGTGTGTTAGCTCAATCCATGTTAGTTTATATAATTCTTCTTTAGAATAACCAAGCATTTTACATAATACATCATTTGTTTCAATCCATCGTGTATCGGTAGAAGTAATCGTCATTCCAATCAGGCTTTGTTCAAAGTATTTACGGAAGCGCTGTTCACTTGCCGAGAGTTCAATGTTTATTGCACGTAATTGCTGTTCGGTGGCTGATAGCTGTTGGTTTGCTGCTTTAAGCTGTTGATTTGTAACTAAGAGATCTTCTTCGTATTGCTTACGCTTAGTAATATCTTCCATAGCAATAAGGATCATTTTTTTCTTTCCACCTTCTTGTATCAACTCTCTGGAATTGATTAGTATTGTCTTTTGCTCGATATCATTAAAAAGGTGTTTTACTTCAAAATCAACTATTTCAGAATTATCGGGAAGTATTTCGAAAAGTAGTTTTTTTAAAACAGGAATATTCCATTGTTTATTTCCAATTTCAAAAATAAAATGTCCTAAAGTGTCTTTTGGAGTGGTATTAAATGTTTTGTAGAAAGATTCATTAGCAGTTATCACTTTAAAATCTTCATCTAATACTAGTAAAGATTCTCGAAGCGTTGAAATGATATCTTCAACAAATTCTTTTGCAGCAACAGCTTCTTTTTCCTTTTGCCTTATTTCAAGATTACTTGCTTTAAGCTGTTGATTAGCGGCTCTGAGCTGTTGTTCTGTTGCAAGTAGCTGTTGATTTGTTGCTCGTATCTGCTGTTCTGTTGCTATCAACTGTTGATTATATGTTCGAAGTTGTTGATTTGCAGCTTTTAGTTGCTGCTCTGTAGCAAGTAACTTCTGGTTAATAGCTTTTAAATTATTTTCAGTTTTTTCATAATCTTCAAAAACATTTTTTAAATAATCCAAAACTTTTTGGCTCTCGTTTTTCATGTTATTCCTTTAATAAAAAATTAAGTAAAATCATAGAATATATTTTCTTTACTATCTCCGATAGAAAGTTTTACTTCACCACTTGCAATGTCTAACGAAATTTTTCTTCTTTGTGTTCCACCAAGTGATTTTGCTTTTACTTTTAGTTTTTTTTCTTTAGTTATTTGAAGAACACTATCACAATTTTTTTTGGCAATTGTATCATCGTTTATTTTTAATACATTAGCACCGCCTGCAAGGCAAAATTCCAGCTTTTCTAAATCTGCTCCAGATTCTTGCATTTTTGATAATAGATTTGAAATAGCATTTTCAGCATATTTATTCTCATCATCTTTCTTGCTATCAGGAGCTTTGCCATATAGCATTATATGTGCAATTCCACCTACTCGATTTTTTATATCATATGCTACAACAGCAATACAACTACCTAAAGCTAAAGCTCTTATTATATTATCACCAGTAGATATTTTTAATTCACCGGTG
>JAMOPB010000015.1 GCA_027064945.1 Candidatus Cloacimonadota bacterium | reverse complement strand
ACTGGGAAAATTAGCTCGTGCTGAAGGTAAATACAAAAATGCAGAACAATTCTTTTCCAACGCAAATCAATTGTTTAGAGAAAAGAAAAATAAAGTAAAGGAAGCTGTTGTTTACCAAGAATTAGCTTATCTTGCTTTGGAAGAAGGAAAATACGACGAGGCTTATTATTATTTTACATTTGCTATCAATAGATACGAAAATGAATTATTGATAGATCAAATGGTAAATTTAGCAATTGAACGCTCAAAAATCGGTTTGCTTTTGGACGAGAAAGATGAAGATGTAAAATTATTACAAAGATATTACAAGCTTATGGATAAAACCGGAAGTAAAAAAAATATGGTTTTATTGTTGCTTAGATTGCATGAAATTAATATCAAAGACAAAAATAACTTTTATTTAAAAAGTTTGGAAAAATTACTGGATGAAGTGCCATTAAGTGAATTTAGTTTGAATCTTAATCATGAATTACATAATTTCTATCAGCAGATAGGAGATAAGGAAAAAGCAGACAAATATTGGAAAGATTATTGGAATCAAAAATTAAAATTGAGAGAGAGAGATAAAAAATCTTTCCAGCAAGCTTCTGAATTGTACGAGAAGATTTCAGAAAAACAAATTGCAGAAAAAGAAATTTTGGAAAAAGAAGTAAAAAGAAATGTAGCAATCTGGGTTATTATACTGATAGTTTTATGGGGAATTATTTTCCCTGTAATAAAAAAGAAATATCTAAAAAAAGAGTTGGAGGTTTAGATGAAAGTTAAAAAAATAATTATGAGCAAAGTGGATATTGATAGATCACTTAAGCGCATGGCATTGGAAATTGTTGAACATAATAAAGGCATGGAAAATGTATATTTGGTAGGAATAAAAAGTCGTGGTGTTCCAATGGCAGAACGTCTTGCAAAATATTTAAAGAAAGTGGAAGACGTTGATGTTAAAACAGGAGTTTTAGATATTTCTCTTTATCGTGATGATCTCTCTTTAGTCGCTGAAAATCCTATTCATAAAGGTTCACAATTAGATTTTCAAGTTGAAGGATCAAAGATTATCTTAATCGATGACGTGCTTTATACAGGAAGAACAGTTCGTGCTGCCATTGATGCAATCTTGGATTGCGGAAGACCTGCAAATATCCAATTATGCGTGCTAATTGATCGGGGACATCGTGAATTGCCAATCAAAGCGGATTATGTAGGTGAATATGTTCCTACAAGTGGCTCAGAAGTAATTAAAGTTTCTTTTGTTGAAACAGATGAAGATGAAATGGTTCGCATAATGATGCATGACTAATAATTTTTATTTGAAAGAACACAAATATAGCTAAATTTGAATGGAGCTTCTAGGTTAAGAAGCTCCATATTTCCGTTTCTTTTTTGAGTATTTAATACCAAATATATTAAATACAATTTATATCTAAATTCAAGTATAATCTTATTGTTGACTATATTTTATACAATTTTTAATTTGTTTAAAAAAATAATTTAAATCATCAATAAAAAAGGCAAGGAGGAGTTATGCTTAAAGGTTCATTTGTAGCTTTGGTTACACCTTTTAAAAACAATGAGATAGATTACTCTGCATTAGAAGAATTAATCGATTTTCATTTAGAGAATAAAACTGATGGGATTTTGTTTTGTGGGACAACCGGAGAATCACCAAGCCTTGCCGGAGATGAAAAAGAACGTTTAGTTCGTTTTGGAGTGAAAAAAATTGCAGGTAGAGTTCCTGTGATGGTTGGAACCGGAACGAATAATTTGAATCATACAATTGCCGCTACCGCAAAAGCAAAAGAATGGGGTGCCGATTATGCTTTGGTTATCACTCCTTACTATAATAAACCTACTCAAGCGGGAATGTATGAATACTTTAAACATGTGGAAGCTAAAACAGATATTCCTATCGTGATATACAATGTTCCGGGAAGAACAGGAGTTAATATAAATTCCCAAACAACAATTCGTTTAGCAAATGATTGTCCCAAAATTATCGGAATAAAAGAAGCTAGTGGTAATTTGGTTCAAGTATCTGAAATTACCTGTTCAGCACCGGAAGGATTTTCCTTAATGAGTGGGGAAGATGCTTTAAACTTACCATATATGAGCTGTGGTGCTATGGGAACAATTTCTGTTACAGCAAATATAATGCCATTTGAAGTGCATAATTTAATAGATTTTGCTTTAAAAAATAAATACCAAGAAGCTAAAGAAATCCATTTGAAATTGTTGGAACTTAACCAACAACTATTTATCGAGACAAACCCAATTCCTGTGAAGCATGCATTATTTAGAATGGGAAAGATTCATGATGAATTAAGATTACCGATGTATAAATTGTCAGATTCCAATAAGATTAGTTTAGATGCTACTTTACGGAAGTATGAATTAATCTAAACGATATAATTAAATGAGAGTAAAAAAAAGGAAAAATCAGAATTTAATTGTTTGTCCAAGAACAAAACGATTTACTGATTTGGTAGTATGTGCTGCCAGTTGTGATTTTAAGATGAAATGCTCGGAATACATCTCGAAAATTGATATTGAGATGCTGGAGCAATATATTATTGATCATCCGGAATATGAAATAATAGGAGAACTTATGGTTAAAAAGAAAGAAGTTACAGAACAAAAAATGTTATGGGTAGTTGATTCAGAGAAAAAAGTGGTGGAAGTTACAGAAAAAGAAATTATGGAAAATCCGTTAAAATATCAAGATAAAGAAATTTGGGATCGTCCACCTTATAAATATGAAGTGGTGGTTACATTAAAGCGGACAAAAGTTTAATCTTTCTTATAATAGTAAAAAATAATTATTATCAAAAAACCTATCGAATCGGCTAGAATATCGTAGTAGCTGAAGGAACGTCCGGGAATAGGCAATTGATGTAATTCATCTAATAGAGGAATTGTAAATAACATAACCACAAGATGTTGTAGATTAGCATCTTTGCTTTTGTGTTGGTTCATTTTGGTAAATAACCAGCTGAAAATAGCATAAACTGTTAGGTGTGCAAGTTTATCAAAATTCCAGATTTTATCTGACATTGGAACATGTAATTTCGGGTAGGATGTTAAAAATATAATTATTGCACTCCAAATAGCAAATAGAACAGTAAATAATTTATTCCTTTCAGTGCTTTTATTATTCTTCATATTTTAAAAGTTCCCAGGAAACTGCAAAAGGTTTCATAGTGAATTTTGCTTTTAATGGTATTCTTTTGTCATCATCACTGATCCAGAAAATCAGATTTTTATCTTCATCAACAAGATTATTTGTTAACATATCGGTGTTTTCTTTATTTGAAGTAGATATCTTTTCAAAGTCTAATTCTATCACCAATGCATCTTTTTTTCCTAAAACCGTTTTAATAGATTCTTTTTTTATTAATTTATATTTTGCACGCCAAATCAATTTGTTTGCATCAAGCCATAAATAACCGGAATCGAGTTCAGGAATAAATCTTAGCTGATATAAAGCAGCAAAGAAATCTCGGCTATCCTGATGAATCTTATAATCGAATTTCTCATGTAAGATATTATCATTTCGCACAGCAACAAAATTTTCTCTATCGTAAAATGTTATGCGATCTTCTAAATAATCTTTTTGAGCGATGATTTTTTTATAGCTTGTTGGTAGATAGTTCCCTTCGTACTCGGTAATATAATAATTGTCCAATTGAGCAACAATTGAAGCTAATCCGGTTGCTCTCGCGTGAGTGGTGATTTGCTTTCCATTATCGACCATCTGCACTTTTACAGCAGTGATTCCCAGATATTTAATTGCCAGATCTAATTTTTCTGAGAAAAGAGGTGTGATAAATAAGCAAAAAACTAATGAACTAATTACTGCTTTTTTCATCTTTTATCTGCAATAAAATATAATTTATTCTCTGGTTTTTTATATTTGAAATAGTAAATTTAAATTTGCCATTAAATTCTATAGACTCACCTTTTTCAGGGACACGGTCAAATTGATCATAAATGAATTCAGCTAAATTATCATATTCTTCCGAATTAATTCCGAGATTAAATTTATCATTTAATTCTGAAATTGCTACAGAGCCACTAATTTGATAATTATTAGGATTAATTTCGGTAATTGGAAGATTTTCAGAATCGTATTCGTCCATAATTTCACCTACCAATTCTTCCAGAATATCTTCCAAAGTTATTAAGCCGGAAGTTCCACCATATTCATCCACAACTACGGCAATTTGAGTTTGACGCGCTTGGAACTGATTCAGTAGATTTTGGATTTTTGTATTTTCTGTAATAAAGAAAGCTTCACGCATCAATGAATTGATGGTTTTGGAATTTTTACTAAGTAAAATATCTTTTCCATAAACAAAGCCAACAATGTTATCAATAGTCTTGTTATAAATTGGAATTTTGGAATGGCCGGATTTCATAATTGCTTTTTTCACAACATCAATTCCATCGGAAAGATCAGCTGTTACCATATCCACACGAGGTGTCATAATCTCTTTTGCAGTGGTATTGGAAAATCTAAAAATACTGCTGATAATATCTTTTTCAGAA
>JAMOPB010000014.1 GCA_027064945.1 Candidatus Cloacimonadota bacterium | reverse complement strand
TCTGTTAATAAGATTTTCTCATTTCCTGCTAATATCGCTTTTTGTGCTGCCGGAAGTAAATCCTCAGGTGACATAAATTGTCCTTTTTTTATATTAACAATTTTCCCTGTATTAGCAGCAGCTTGGATCAAAGCTGTTTGACGACTTAAAAAACTTGGAATCTGTAAAATATCTGCAACTTCGGCAACTTTGTTAGCTTCAGAACTTTCATGAATATCTGTTATAATGGGAAATCCATATTGATTTTTCAATTCTTGAAGAATCTGCAATCCCTTTTCCAATCCGGGTCCGCTTGGCGAACTTGCACTTGTTCTATTAGCTTTTTTATAGGAAGCTTTAAAAATATACAAAATATCCCTTTTAGCTGTCTCCATTTGCATAAAACTGGCTATCTCATGCATCGTTTCCATATCTTCTATCACACAAGGTCCGGCAATAATAAATGGTTTATCGCAATTCTGAATTTTCTTAAATAAATCCATAAAAATCCTTTAATTGTTTATTGATTGCTTTTCTAAGCAATTATTATCCATTACTAAACGTTGGAGCAAAACTTTTGTGTCCAGTTTTTTTTTCTTGCCATTAGATGCTGAATAAAAATTCTTAAAAAAAATATATATGAGGTTTTATGAAAAAGAAATGGTTATTTATTTTTGTGACAATTTTTTACTCTCTTTTTGCTGAAGAGCAAATTGCAAGAATGCATTATAACGGTGGCGGAGATTGGTATAATGATCCTGATACAATTCCTAATTTTTGTGAGTTCATTAACAAAAATCTATCGGCAAATCTACTTTTGCAAGAAGCTGTGGTAACCCCATCCAGCAGTGACATTTTTCAATATCCATTTATATTTATAACCGGACACGGCAAAATTAAATTTAATGAAAACGAGAGAAAAAACATTTTGGATTATCTGGATCGTGGCGGATTTATTTATGTTGATGATGATTACGGCTTAGATGAATCTTTCCGTTTAGAATTGAAGCAACTTTTCCCGGATAAAAAACTTGTGGAGATCCCTAAATCTCATGAGCTTTTCTCTGCATATTATAAATTCCCAAACGGAACACCAAAGATCCATAAGCATGATGATAAGCGTCCGCAATCTTTAGGAATTTTTGACGATAATGGCAGGCTTATGATTTTATATACTTATGAGAGCAATATATCAGACGGTTGGAGTAATGCTCATGAAGATTCACCTGAGATTCGTCAAAAAGCTTTTGAGTTTGGCGCAAACATCTATTATTATCAATTTTTAAAATAGGAAGTGTATGAAACGAGTAATTTTTGCATCGGATTTTCATCTAAAATTCCATGAACATGAAAGTGATAGAATCAGACGAAAAATAATTTTGCAATTTATTGATGAATTGATCGGCAATACAGAATTATTGGTTCTAAATGGAGATATTTTCGATCTTTGGTTTGCATGGAATGAAGTAATTATACGAGGATATTTTAGTTTTTTATGTAAGTTATCTCAACTGCGTAAAAGCGGTTGTAAAATTGTATTTATAGCAGGAAACCATGATTTTTGGTTTAATGGATTTTTAGAAAAAGAACTCGATATTGAAGTGTATTCAGATAGTTACAATTGCGAAGTTCAAGGAAAAAGAATATTGTTCAATCATGGAGATTTATTCACGGCAAATGACCTGCGTTACAAAATTTTCCGTTCAGCTATAAGAAATCCAATTATCATGAGTCTTTTCAAGATTTTACATCCTGATTTAAGTTTAAAAATCGGTATGCTACTGTCTAGAAGCAGCAGAGACAGAAAAGTTCCAAAAGCATTACAAGAAGCTAAAGAAAAGGGTTTAGAAAATTTTGCGAGAAAAAATATGGGAAAATATGATATTGTAATATTAGGTCATTCTCATAATCCTAAAATCATGGAATTCGATAATGGAACTTATGGAAATTGTGGAGATTGGATAAAAAACAGAAGTTATATTGAATTGATCAATGGGAAAATATTTCTAAAAAGATATGCTAACTGATTATAATTCCATTAAGAAAAGAATTCGAATATAGACTACGAAAATTTTAATTGCAATAAAGCAAATCCCCAACAGCTTTCACTGTTGGGGATAATTTTTTATTTGTAACTAACCGCTAATACTAAGATTAGAAATAAGCACACTTGGTGCGCCGATACTAGACATATTAAAGCGGAAATTATCTGCGATCGCTTCCACATTATTCAACATCTGAATGTAATTACCACTCACAGTAAATGGTTTTAAAGAATACTGACGTTTGCCATTTTCCCATAAGAAACCTTGAGCGCCCAAAGAGAAATCACCGGAAATCGTATTTGCACCACTATGCATTCCTTGCAAGCTTACTATTTCAATTACCTTATCATGTTTAGTGAAAAGGTCAGATTCTTTTTCGGTTCCGGATACTAACAAGAAATTACTAGGACTAATTCCCAAAGTTCCTTTGTAGCCTCTAGAAGCATTTCCTGTGGATTTCACACCATCTTTAAGAGCTGTGACAGTATTATGAAGATATGATTTTAAAATTCCATTTTCTACTAAAACAGTTCTTTGGCTAGGATATCCTTCACTATCGAATCTTCTACTGTTATTTCCTTCAGGATGAATTGCATCATCAACGATTGTAACTTTTTCATTAGCAATAGATTCACCAATTTTATCTTTCAATAAACTTCTACCTTCCTGAACTGCTTTTGCATTAAAAATTCCTGAAAAAGTTGAAAGCATTGTTGCCATCATTTCGTTATTGAATACTACTGCATATTCACCGGTTTCAATCGGCTTACCATTAAGTAAATCAGTACTTTTCTTCACAGCTTTTTTCACAATCTCTTTGGGATCAATAGTAGATAAATCTCTGGTTATAAAGAAATCCATTCCCATTCTTTTATCTTCACCTTCTTGAGAAAGTGCTGCAACATATCCATAAGCTGCATTAGCTTTTTCTTCTTTATCTAAACCTTTGCTATTAGCTATTCTAGTGTAACCGGTTGAATTCCCGAAAACAGCATAAGGTACATTAAAAACTCTTTCATCTTCTTCTTTTGCCAAGCGCTCAAAATCTTTTGCCATCTGGATTTTATCAGCTACGTCCACATCATCTAATTTGGGATTAAAATTATCAATAATCACATCATTATCAGGATAATTACCCATTTCAACCAAATCTTCTGTTTCAGTAAATTTAGCATTTTCTATTGCTTCATCAACGATTCGGCAAAGTGTTTCTTCATCAAATTTTTCAGTATAAGCATATCCTAGTTTACCATCTTTAATAACTCTTACACCAATACCTTTTGAATCTGAATAATCGAATGATTCTACATTTTGCTCATTTATTTTTACAGAAAAAGAGTTTCCTGCTGAGAGCAGAATTTCTATTTCATCAGCTCTATCTTGGGAATAGTTGAAAATTGTTTCAAATTCTTTATTATACATAATCTGCTCCTTATCTTATTTTCTTCCACCAACGATTATCTCGTCGATTTTTATTGCCGGTTGTCCTACATTTGTTGGAATGCTTCCGCTCACACTTCCGCACATACCTTGTGCCATTTCCAAATTATCTGCAATCATACTAATTTTCATAAGAGCATCAGCTCCGTTTCCTATCAATGTAGCTCCACGAACAGGTTCTGTTATCTTTCCATTTTTAATCAAATAACCTTCTGAAACAGAGAAATTAAAATCTCCGGTTCCGGGACTAACAGATCCACCACCCATTTTGGCAGCATAAATACCGTTCTCGATTGATGCAATCATATCTTCAAATTTATCTTTGCCGTTAGCAATATATGTGTTTCTCATTCTACTTGCAGGAGCATATTTATAATTTTGTCGTCTTCCGCTTCCTGTACGTGCATAACCAGTTTTAATGCTTCCCATCTTATCAACCATATAAGATTTCAAAATACCATTTTCAATCAAAACAGTCTTTTGAGTTGGCATTCCTTCATCATCGATGTTTTCACTTCCCCAAGCATTTGGAATAGTTCCGTCATCTAATGCAGTTACACATTCATTAGCTATTTGTTGTCCCAATTTTCCGGCAAACACACTAGCGCCTTTTGCTACTGATGTAGTTTCAAGAGAATGACCGCATGCTTCATGAAAAATAACTCCACCGAAACCATTATCTATCACAACCGGAAATTTCCCACTCGGTGCATAATCTGCATTCAGCATAGTCACAGCAACTCTGGCAGTTTCTCTTCCAAGCTCTTCAGGATTTACGCTATTAAAAAATTCATATCCTGCTAATCCACCGGGACCTTCGCCACCAACTTGTTTTTCTGCACCATTACTTGCGATAGAGGAAACATATACTCTTGAATAATTTCTATCATCTTCTACCCACAAACCTTCACTATTGGCAATCATCACATGCTGCATACGCTCGCTATAGCGAATATCAACCTGACTAATCTGATCGCTGTAAGCACGTGAAGCAGCATTTATTTTACGGATAAAATCAATCTTATCTTGCTTAGCTACAGCATTATTTGGAATTTTTATTGGATGTATGTTTTGTATCTCTTTTTTTGTAAGATCAATTGAAGCAATGATATTGC
>JAMOPB010000013.1 GCA_027064945.1 Candidatus Cloacimonadota bacterium | reverse complement strand
AAGGTAATCATTTGTTGCAATTAATTGTCTTTGATAATTTTAATAATTTCCAAGTAGCGGAAACAAATTTCTATTCTCAGGAAGCGGGCGATATTGTTATTAAAGATATGCTTTTTTATCCAAACCCATATGATTATTCAGAAACAGCAAAATTTACATTTGTAATATCGGAAACAGCTGACGTTGACATAAAGATTTACACGATTACAGGTAAGAAAATAAAGGAATTATCCTATGTTGGTTGTTCAAGCGGATATAATGAAATTTTATGGAATGGTAAAGACTCAGATGGCGATAAAATAGCTAATGGTAACTACTTTTATAAACTGCGTGCAAAGAGTAAGTTAAGCAATCAGAAAGCCGAAAAGATTGGAAAATTGATAATTCTGAAGTAGAATGTTGACAAGAATTAATAAAAAAAATTGTTGTCGAGCATTAATGTCTAGCATTTATATAATGTAGATTAGAAATAAATTTGGAGGAAACATGAAAAATATTCGTAATATCGCTTTAGTCGGTGCAAGTGGATCTGGTAAAACCAGTCTATCTGAGCAATTGTTAAATAATGCCAAGGCTACTACCAGAATTGGTAAAGTAGAAGATGGTAATACAGTAATGGACTATAGCGCTGAAGAAATTGAAAAAGGCATGTCAATGTCACTTTCTTTAGCACACTTAAATTGGAAGAAAAACAAAATCAATCTTATCGATACTCCCGGCTATGCTGATTTTTGCGGAGATCAAATTGCAGCAGCAACTGCTGCTGAAAACCTTCTTTTTGTAGTAAATGCTACTTCAGGTTTTGAAGTTGGTTTAGAACAAGCCTTGGAACTTCATGCTGATCGTTCTAATGCAAAAGCTATTGTTGTAAATAGAATGGATAACGAGAATGCTGATTTCAATAAAACTCTTGAATTGATCAGAGAAAATACAGAAATAAATCCTACTCCATTGTTAATCCCAATTGGAGCTGAACATCAATTTAAAGGTGTTGTTGATATAGTTAAAGGTAAAGCATTTATTGATGGTGCAGAAGCTGATATTCCCGCTGATATGGCCGATTTGGTTGAAGAAGCAAAAATGACTTTGATGGAATCTGTTGCTGAAAGTGATGATGCTTTATTGGAAAAATTCTTCGAAGAAGGTGAATTGTCTAACGAAGAATTAGCTATCGGCTTGAAAAATGCAATTGCAGAAGGAAAAGTAATACCTGTTTTTGCTTGCTCGGCTACACATGATATCGGCGTGAATGAATTACTTGATGCTATTGTAGAATATCTACCGTCACCAAATGAAAAAAATAAATTTGAAGTATTGAAAAATGATGAAAATGTAGAATATATTGCAAGCGAAGATGGAGATCTTTTTGCTTTTATCTTTAAATTAGTATCAGATCCTGTTTCAGGCGATATTGCTTTTGTAAGAGTTTTCTCAGGCAAATTGAAAAGTGGTATTGATGTTGAAGTTCCTGAGCATAATTTAAAAGAAAGAATCGGAACTGTAAGTTATATCATGGGTAAAAATAGAAAAGATGCCTCTGAAATCGGAGCTGGTGATATTGGTGGATTAGTGAAATTGAAAAATGCAAAAGTTTACAATTCATTAGTTAAACAAGGCTTAGGAATTCGTCATCAACAAGTTGAGCTTCCATCTCCTGTGTATTGGCAAGCAATCAAAGCTGTAAATCAGCATGATGAAGATAAAATTGGTGAAGCTTTAACAAAACTACTCGATGAAGATCCAACAATTCAATCTACAATGAATGCAGAAACAGGAGAAAATGTTCTTTCAGCTATTGGTGAACAACAACTTACTCTTATTCAGAAGAAGCTTAAAACAAGATTTAAAATTGAAGCTAATCTTACTACTCCTTCAGTTCTTTACAAGGAGACTATTCAAGGTAAAGCAGATGTAAGTTACAAGCATAAAAAACAATCCGGCGGTAAAGGTCAGTATGGAGAAGTATATCTTCGTGTAAGTCCTACAGAACGTGGCGAAGGCGTTAAGTTTGTGAACTCTGTAGTTGGTGGTACTATTCCTAGTAAATATATTCCTGCTATCGAAAAAGGTATGCATGAGATTTTTGCTGAGGGTATTATTAGCGGTAATCCTGTGGTTGATGTATGTGTAGATGTTTATTTCGGAAGTTATCATGATGTGGATTCTTCTGAAATGGCTTTCAAAATTGCTACATGGCAATGTTTGAAAAAAGCTTTCGATGTAGCAAAGCCAATCTTGCTTGAGCCGATTCATGAAGTTAAAGTAATCATTCCTAATGAATATATGGGTGATGTGATGGGAGATATTTCTACTCGCCGAGGCAAAATTGCCGGTATGGAACAAAAAGGCAAAAAGCAAGTATTGAATGCTCATATGCCTTTATCTGAATTATTCAATTATTACCCTGCTTTAAAATCATTAACTCAAGGTCGTGGAAGATTTATTCAAAATTTCTCTCACTATGAAAAAGTTCCAAGTGATGTAGCTAAGAAAGTTATTGCTGAAGCAAATAAAGAAGATTAATCTAATAGATAAATATGATAAAGGGGAGACTTAGTTCTCCCTTTTATTGTTTTTAGGCAAAAATAATTTGTTTACTTTGGGAAATGATAGTTTGCTGATATCTTTGTTTTAGGTAAGATAGAAAGGAAGGTTTGATTTTCCAATAAAAATAGCTTTGATTTTCTTAGCAAAGTTAATGAGCTTTTGCCTTTTTTGCTTTACAAAAAAACTAACAAAAAACATTACTAATCAAATAAAAATTTGGAGGATTTGTCATGTCAGGACATAATAAATGGAGTTCGATAAAACATAAAAAAGGCGCAGCTGATGCAAAGCGCGGAAAGATTTTTACAAAATTAGTTAAAGAAATTACTGTCGCAGCAAGAGAAGGTGGCGGAGATCCCGAAACAAATCCACGTTTAAGATTAGCAATAGCAAATGCTAAAAATGCTAATATGCCTTCAAAAAATGTTGATAATGCTATTAAAAAAGGTACAGGCGAATTAGAAGGCGTGAATTATGAGAATGTAACTTATGAAGGCTATGGTCAAGGCGGAGTTGCAGTTATCGTAGAAGCTCTAACAGATAACAAACAAAGAACAGTTGCTGAAGTACGCCACGCCTTTAGTAAATTTGGTGGAAACTTAGCTGAAAATGGTGCTGTTTCTTTTATGTTTGAGAAAAAAGGTTTGATAGAAGTTTTAGCTGAAGATCGTGATGAAGACGAAGTGATGATGGAAGCATTGGAAGCCGGAGCTGATGATATTGAAAAAGATGATGATAAATTTATAATTTATACTCCTTATAATGAATTACACAGCGTGTTGAATCAATTGGAATCAGATGGCTATAAAGTTGAAAAAGCCGAATTGACAATGATTGCAAAAAATACCGTAAACGCAGATTCTGTGGCAGAAGGATTAATGAAATTGTTAGACAAATTGGATGATTTGGATGATGTGCAAAAAGTTTATGCAAATTATGAAATCTCCGATGAAGTTATGAATAAATTAGCGGAATAGTGATAATCTTAGGCATTGATCCCGGTAGTATAAATTGTGGATTTGGAATATTACAAGTTGAGCGGCGACTAGTTGTCGCTGCCGGCTGTGATGTGATCAAAGTTAATCCAAGTTTGTTATTAGCTGATCGCTTAGTATTGATTTATTCCAAAATTGCTGAAATAGTAGCAGAATACAAACCAGATATTGCTGTTGTGGAATCTATTTTTTATGGGAAAAATATTAAATCAGCCTTTACTCTTGGACATGCAAGAGGTGCTATTTTATTAGCTTTGGCACAAGCGGGAGTTTCGATTGTGGAATATTCTCCCAGAGAAATAAAAAAATCAGTTGTGGGGAACGGAAGTGCAACTAAAGAGCAAATTTTTTTTATGGTGCAAAAAATATTGAAATTGTCTCAATCACCAAAAAATTATGACGCTGCTGATGCACTTGCTGCAGCATTATGCCATTTTAATAAAGAAAAATTTAAGTGGAAAAAATAAAATTATGATAGCATATTTAAAAGGTCTTTTAACAGAGAAACAACCTACTTATGTATTTATTGAATGTGCCGGAGTTGGGTATGATGTGATGATTCCATTAAGCACTTACGATAAATTACCTCCGATTGGAAACGAAGTGAAACTTCTTATTCATTATTCTTTTAATGAAACTGATGGCGTGAGATTATTCGGCTTTATTAATAAAACGGATAGAGATTTGTTTAGAAAATTAATTTCAATTTCTAAGATCGGTCCTAAAACGGGTCTTTCAATTCTTTCTACCCTGCATGCTGATGATTTGATTTCTGCAATTAATAGGGGAGATGTGAAACTAATTTCTACCTGTCCGGGAATTGGTAAAAAAAGTGCCGAAAGATTGATTATCGAATTAAAGGATAAGGTTAGCTCGTTTATTTCAGAAGGTTATTCACAAATTGATTCTTCTTTAAGTAGCAATATTTTACAAGATGCAGAAGATGCATTATTGGCTCTGGGATATAAGCAAGCGGACATTACAAAAGTTATTAGAAAGTTAATTTCAAATAGAAATTTCCAAACTTCGGAAGAGATTGTGAAAACGGTAATCAAAGAATTGTATAAAACAAGGAAATTATGATAGATATAAGATTAGATGCATATAAGATAATAGTTAAAGTTCTTAAGAAAAATTTGTTTTCTGATAAATTATTAGATGATATGCAGAAAAAAAATCAAGCAAGCGATGCAGATTCAGGATTATTGTATGCTCTTGTAAAAGGTGTAGTTAAGATGCAAAAAAATCTTGATTATATAGCAAGACAATATACAGATCCAAAGAAATTTGATAATACTTCATTCAAAATTAAAGTTCTTATCTATATGGCTTTATATCAATTGGTTTATATGGATAAAATTCCGGAACATGCAGCAGTGAATGAATCTGTAAGAATTGCAAAAAAAATGTTTAATTCAAAAGTTGGGAATTTTGTAAATGCCGTTTTAAGAGCATATTTAAGAAATCCACAAATAAATTATCCTGAAAATTTAGTCCAATCTCTGGCTCTAAAATATTCTTTTCCTGAAGATCTAATTGTAACTTGGATTGACTTATGGGGAGAAGAGAATTGCCAAATATTATGTGAATATTTTAATGAAACTCCCAAATTAAGTATTAGAGTGAATAAATTTGCAACTGAACCACATTTAGTAAAAGCATATTTTGCAAAAGCGGGAATTGATCTTTTTAACAGTATTGCTTCTCCAAATATTCTTACTACTAATAAAATAAAAGAAGTTCTGCAGGATGTTTCTTTTTCGGAAGGATATTATTCAGTACAAGATGCAGCGGCTGCAATGGTTGTGGAACTTATGGATCCAAGAGCTAATGAAAATAATTTGGATCTTTTTGCCGCTCCCGGTGGGAAAGCTACATATACAGCTGAATTAATGATTAATACCGGTAAAGTGACTGCTGTAGATAAGTTCCCAACAAAAATAAAAAAAATTAAAAGAGCTGCTCAACGATTGCAGCTATCTAATATAAAAACTTATGCGGAAGATGCATTTTCTTTCGGACCGCAAGTAGCTGATTATGATCGAGTGCTTTTAGATGTTCCATGCTCAGGTTGGGGTGTGTTCCAAAAGAAAAGTGAATTGCGTTGGCAGAATAATCAAGATATGAAACAACTTCTAAAATTACAAAAAAATGCATTGGAACTTGGTGCTAAATTTGTGAAACCCGGAGGATGTTTGGTTTATAGCACTTGCACTTTGAATCCGGAAGAAAATGAAGATCAAGTAAATAGATTTTTGGAAAAACACCCTGAATTTACATTATATAATGCCGAAAAAATAATTCCTAAAAGATTTGTAGAAAATGGATTTTTAAAAGCTCTTCCATTTCGAGATAGAATTGATGGAGCTTTTGCTGCCAGGTTGCAGAAAGAAAAAGAATAAGTTTTGGAGAATATTTTATGAGAAAAACAAAAATAGGCGCATTTTTCTTAGCTATTCTTGCTATGATGTTTGTATTTGTGATAGCATTTTTTGGAACTGATTTTGTGATGAAATTAGTCGTTGGACATGCCAATGAGGTGAAAGTTCCAAATCTTGTCGGGAAAAATATTAATGTTGCTATTAAAGAATGTAAAACAGCTAATTTGTATTTAGAAATTGAAAAAAAAGTGAATGACGATGAAATTGAAAAAGATGATATCATCTCTCAAAATCCTCATTCAGGTATCAATACCAAGAAATACCGAACTGTTCAAGTAGTTGTCAGTGATGGACCGGAAATGATCAGAATGCCTAATTTGGCAAACCTTACTGTTCCTGAAGTAAAACTAAAATTATCGAATTTGAATTTGAATTTGGGGAATGTTGCTTATCGTTATTCCAATGATGTGGAAAAAGGAAAAGTGATAAAATCTTATCCATTAGCAGAAGATATGATTGCCAGAAAAAGCAATGTGGATATTTATGTGAGTCTTGGTATGATTAAAAAAACATCTCAAGATAGCAAATGGTCTGATTTGTTAGACGATTAAGTTTAAATTAGTATAAAATCTCATATAGCTGGCTGGTTTCTTATGAAATCAGCCATTTTTGTTTGAAATTTTTCTTCATCCTTCGATAAAATTCTGAATTTGTAAAAAAATAGGAAAAGTAGAACAAGCTGCCAGCTTGTTTTTTCCGCAACTAAGCAAGTTGCGCTACAATTGAAAACATAACATTATCCGCTTTTTAAACCAACTTTATGGAAACAGCGTTAAGACTAAAGAATGTTAAAGTTTGAATTCTGAAATTTTAATTCTTAATTCGGAAGCACAAAGAATGATGTTTCTGTCACACTGAGTAGGAGTGTAACGACATATCGAAGTGCGACAAAATCGTTATATTATCTTCTGTAGATGGAAATAAAAAGGTACAGTTTTGGCAACGAAAACTGGTACGTTAATCTTTATCATCAAATATTCGTGTTTATTCGTGCAATTCGTGGACAAATAAAGCCAGCAAAAAATAACTCTTACAAGTTCATTATTTTAACTGAAATATACAGTATTTAGCATAAAATTGATTTATGCTAAAATTTCCATGAAAACATACACAATTTTACTCTATGGTAAGTTGAGATTATTACGCATTATGATAGACTTATTGGGTGTATGGATATATGCGAAAAACAAAAAAAAAAAAAAGATAAAAATAGAGAAAACATCAAAAGGAATCTAAGTATATTGTAACATGTAGGGAAATAAAGAGATAAAGACTGTATGATAATAAATAATACATTGTATATAAAATCACGTAACTATCTGAAAATAAAATAATTGACATATACTATCGCGGAAATATTTTTGAGCAATATTAAAATAGCTAAATTTAACTCTGAGAAGGGTTATTTTTATCTTATGATTTGAAGATTAACCAAGGTTGAAATTATAAAGAAAAGGAGTTTATATGACAACAGCAAATTACACATCTAGTAATATTAAAGTGCTCAAAGGTCTGGAAGCTGTTCGTAAACGTCCGGCGATGTATATTGGCGGAACATCAGAACGCGGTCTGCATCACTTAGTTTATGAAGTTGTAGATAATAGTATTGATGAGGCTTTAGCTGGTTTTTGTGACGAGATAATTGTTACAATTATGGCAGACGGCAGAGTTTCTGTTGAAGATAATGGACGTGGTATTCCCGTAGAAATGCATAAAGGTGAAAATATGCCGGCACTTCAAGTGGTGATGACAATTCTTCACGCTGGTGGTAAGTTTGATGATAAAACTTATAAAGTATCCGGTGGTTTGCACGGAGTTGGTGTTTCAGTGGTAAATGCTTTATCCTCAAGATTGGATGTGGAAGTTCGTAAGAATGGTAAGATTTACCATCAGTATTATGAAAAAGGTATTCCGCAGATAGAATTGGAGGTTATTGGTACAACAGATACTACCGGAACAAAAGTTATTTTTAGACCTGATGAAGAGATTTTTGAAACTGTAGAATTTAGTTTTGAATATCTTGCTACCCGCTTAAGGGAATTAGCATTTTTAAATCGTGGAATAAGAATTGTATTGAAAGATGAGCGTAGCGGGAAAATACATGATTTTCGTTATGAAGGTGGGATTGCTTCATTTGTGAAATATCTAAATGAAAACAAGAAAGTAATGATGGAAGATCCTATCTATATCTATGGTAGAAGAGATGATGTTGATTTCGAGGTTGCTATCCAATATAACGAAGGTTACCAGGAAAATATTTTAAGTTTTGCTAATAATATCCATACAATTGAAGGTGGTACTCATCTTAGTGGCTTTAAATCTGCTCTTACTCGTGCTGTGAATAGCTATATTAAGCAGCATAATATGTTAAAAAACGAAAAAGTATCTCCGGGTGGTAGTGATATCAGAGAAGGTATTACTGCTGTTATTAGTGTGAAAGTGGGTGATCCGCAATTTGAGGGTCAGACAAAAACAAAATTACAAAATTCAGAAGTGGAAGGAGCTGTAAATTCAATAGTTTATGAAAAACTTGCCGAATTTATGGAAGAACATCCTCAAGAAGCAAAACTTATTTCTCAGAAAGCTATTATTGGTGCAAGATCACGTGAAGCTGCTCGCCGTGCTAGAGAACTTACCAGAAGAAAATCAGTTTTAGAAAGTGGTAGTTTGCCCGGTAAATTGGCAGATTGTTCTATTCAAGATCCAAGCCAAACAGAAATCTTTTTGGTTGAGGGAGATTCTGCCGGCGGTTCTGCTAAAATGGGCAGAGATCGTACTTTCCAAGCTATTTTACCTCTTTGGGGTAAGATGCTGAATACTGAAAAAGCTCGTATAGATAAAGTGCTTAATAATGATAAGATTCAACCTATTATATTGGCTCTCGGTGCCGGAATAGGTGATGAATTTGATATTTCCAAATTACGCTATAATAAAGTTGTGATCATGTCCGATGCCGACGTTGATGGTCAGCATATTGCCACATTACTTCTCACTTTCTTTTTCCGTTATATGCGACCTTTAGTAGAGCATGGACATATCTACCTTGCAAAACCACCACTATTTCTTATTAAGAAAGGTAAATCAAAAAAATATGTATATTCAACAGATGAGCGCGATGAATTAATTAAGGAATTGGGCTCCAAAGGCTTGCATATTCAAAGATACAAAGGTTTGGGTGAGATGAATCCGGAACAATTATGGGAAACAACTATGGATCCTGAACGTAGAATTCTAACGTCTGTAAGAATAGATGATGCTATCGAAGCTGATAGAATATTTACAATTCTTATGGGAGATGAAGTTGAACCTCGCCGAAATTTCATCGAATCGAATGCTAAATATGCAGAGATAGATGTTTAGGAGGAAATAATGATACATGATAGATCAAGAATAGAACTTAAAGAAATTGAAGATGTAATGAAAAAATCGTATCTTGAGTATTCGATGAGTGTAATCGTATCTCGTGCTCTTCCTGATGTACGAGACGGTTTAAAACCATCTCAGCGAAGAATTCTTTATGCGATGAATGAATTGAAGTTAACTCCGGGAAAAGGTTTTAGGAAGTGTGCCAAAATTGCCGGTGATACTTCAGGTAACTATCACCCACATGGTGAACAAGTTATCTATCCTACATTAGTTAGAATGGCACAGCCTTGGAGTTTGCGTTATATGCTGATAGATGGGCAAGGTAACTTTGGTTCCCAAGATGGTGATCCACCTGCTGCAATGCGTTATACTGAGGCACGATTACAAAAATATGCTGTCGATTTGATGGAAGATCTCGATAAGGAAACAGTAGATTATATTGGTAATTATGATGATACTCGTAAAGAACCTACTGTATTTCCGTCTAAATTCCCTAATCTGTTAGTAAACGGTTCTTCCGGTATTGCTGTTGGTATGGCTACCAATATGGCACCTCATAATTTAAACGAGATTTGTGATGGAATTAATGCTGTTATTGATAATCCTGAAATGGAACCAGTGGGATTATTACAACATATCAAGGGTCCTGATTTTCCTACAGGAGCATATATTATTGGAAAACAAGGAATCAAAGATTATTTCCTAACAGGTAATGGCCGCATAATCATGCGAGGTAAAACCTCGATTGAAACCAAGTCAAACGGAACTGAATTAATTGTTATTTCAGAAATTCCTTACATGGTTAATAAAACTCATTTGATTGAAAAGATAGTGAAACAAGTTAAAGAGAAACGTATTGAAGGCATTAGTGATATTCGAGATGAATCAGGAAGACAAGGAATGCGTCTTGTTATCGTTGTAAAACGTAATGCCGAAGCTAATGCTGTTTTAAACAAGTTATATAAATACACTCAACTTCAATCAAGTTTCAGTGTGAATAATAGAGCGCTCGATGGTGGTGTTCCAAAAGTATTAAATATGAAGGAATTGATCGAAAAATTTATCGATTTCCGTCATCAAGTTGTTGTTCGCAGAACACAATTCTTGCTTAAAAATGCTGAACAACGCCTACATATTTTGGAAGGTTATAGAATTGCATTGGATAATATTGATGAAGTGATTGCTACAATCAGAGCATCGAAATCTACTGCTGAAGCGAATGAAAATCTTCGTGCAAAATTCAAATTTTCTGAAATCCAAGCCAAAGCAATTTTGGAAATGCGCTTACAAAAACTTACAGGTTTAGAGCGTGCAAAAGTTGAAGAAGAATATGAAGAAATCTTGAAAACCGTAGAGGATTTAAGAGATATCTTAGCTCGTCGTGAACGTAGGATGCAAATTATCAAAGATGAAACTACCGAAATCAAAAAACGTTACGGCGATGAACGTCGAAGCGTTATTTTGGAAGGTAGCGGTGATATCGATACTGAAGATATGATTGCTGACGAAGAAATGGTTGTAACAATTTCTCATCAAGGCTATATTAAACGTCTTCCAATAGATACTTATCGTAAGCAAGGTCGTGGTGGACGCGGTTTAAATGGAGCTAATCTAAAAGAAGAAGATTTTGTTGAAAATATCTTTATTGCTTCTACCCATGCTTACATACTGTTCTTCACAGATCGAGGCAAATGTTATTGGCTAAAGGTTCATAAAATTCCAAAGGTGAGTAGAACAGCACGCGGTAAAGCTGTTGTAAACTTATTGCAATTTGAAAAAGATGAAAAGATTGAAGCATTCGTTACTGTAAGAGATTTTGAGCAACCATATTACATTACAATGGTTACCAGAAATGGTGTGATTAAGAAAACAGATTTGGAAGCTTATTCTCGTCCAAGAATTAATGGTATTATTGCAATCAAATTGAAAGATGGTGATAAATTGATCGATGCTCAAATTACCGAAGGAACAAATGATATTATCTTAGCTACCAAAAATGGATTCGCCAATAGATTCAATGAAACAGATGCCAGATCAATTGGTAGAGCTTCTCAAGGTGTTCGAGGTATTAGCTTGCGTGATGGCGATGAAGTTGTTTCAATGGTTGTTATTCGTCGAGAAGGTACGCTTTTGGCAATTAGTGAAAATGGTTATGGCAAGCGTACTGAAATCAGCAGTTATAAAACTACTAAACGTGGATCAAAAGGTGTGATTACTCTTAAAACCAATGATCGTAACGGACATCTTATATCTCTGCAAGAAGTTGTTGATAACGATGATTTGATGATTGTAACTAGAAATGGAATGATCATACGTCAAGGCGTGGATAAAATAAATGTGATAAATCGCAATACAATGGGCGTACGCTTAATTAGCTTGAAAGATGGTGACAAAGTTTACGATGTGACACGTATTCCGGCTGAAGAAGAAAGCGAAGATGAAATTATTTTAGGAAAAGAAAACTTAGTTGATGAAAATACTGAATCTATTACCGATGATAATATTGTTGAAGTAGGAAACGAGGAAGTTAATCCTGAAGAAATTATTCCTGAGGAAGCTGATACTGAGGAAATTATTCCGGATGAAATTATTCCTGAGGAAACCACTTCTACAGAAAACAATCTTGTTGAAGAGGATTCAGAAGAAGAAAAATCAAAAAAAACTTTTGAAGATGATGAAGTTGAAGTAGGAGTATTCGATTTTCTTAAAGGTGATGATGAAGAATAATTAATATTCCTCTTTGGAGATAATTATTGACGTATAAGTGGTGTTGAACTTGGTTCAGCATCACTTATTTTTTAGGATAAGAAAATGTAAATATCAACAAAGGTGAATTTTATGAAAAAGTTTTTTTTAGGAGTTAGTTCAATTATTCTATTTCTTCTTGGTTGTACAGCTAAGTATATGCCAATTCAGTCTCAAGATGTAATTCTTTCCGAATACTTTGGGATTGTGAATAATGATAATTATCAATTTGCAGCAGAAAACAGATATTGGAGCTACGAACCTGATGAATTTGCTGACTATTTTATTGCATTTTATGTTGTAATAAAAAACCGTACGGATGAGAATTTTCAGATTAATTCAGACGATTTTGCCTTAATTGATGAAAATGGAAACCAGTTTGATGCATTAGATAATGAATACTTAGAGCGCTTAATAGAGCCTAATCGGCTTGAATTATTAAATGATATTCACGATTCAGGATCGCATTTTTTTGATCAAAATGAAGATGATGATCTTTTAAACGAGCACCAAACAGCATTGGAAAGATGGCAAAAAGCAAGAGAAAATATGATTAGTTATGTTTTTAGATTTGGTGAATTACGGTCGGGAGCCAGGAAAAGCGGATTTATTTTCTTTCCTAAAATAAGTGAAAGAAATAAAAATTGTCGCCTAATTTTTAAAGATAGCTCAATTGAATTTTCCAAACTTAAAGAACAAAAGAAAAATTAGGTTTGATTAGATAAATTTGCGATCATTGACAAATAAGGTTAGATTTAAATTCTAGCGAACAAAGAAAATATAAATATGATGAGGAAAATATGTTAGATTTTATAGGAAATAAAAAACGTTCTCACTTAGCTGAGAATCTCACGCAAGAGGATGTAGGCAAAAATGTTACAGTTATGGGTTGGGTACATCGTCGCCGTGACTTAGGTGGTTTAATCTTTATAGATTTACGTGATGTTTCGGGCTTGGTTCAGATTGTGTTTAATCCTGAAAATGAAGCTGTCCATGCCAAAGCAGGTACATTAAGAAATGAATATGTGATTGCTGTTAGCGGAAAATTAATTGAACGTGAAGAACGAAACATAAACAAGGATATGACTACCGGAGCTTGGGAAATAGAAGCTGAAGAATTGCTTTTATTAAACAATTCAGAACCACTGCCTGTGCAAATAAACGAGAATATTCTAGCTGAAGAAAATTTGCGTTTGAAGTATCGTTATCTTGATTTACGTAGAGAGAAATTACGTAAAATAATTGTGATGCGTCATAAGATTGTAAAAGCTATGCGTGATTTTTTATCTAATGAAGGATTTTTGGAAATTGAAACTCCAATGTTGATGAAATCAACCCCCGAAGGAGCTCGAGATTTTTTGGTTCCTAGCCGTGTTCACAACGGAAAATTCTTCGCACTTCCACAATCTCCACAAATTTATAAACAATTATTGATGATTGCCGGGTTTGACAGATATTACCAAATTGCGCGTTGTTTTCGTGATGAAGATTTACGTGCTGACCGTCAGCCGGAATTTACACAATTAGATATGGAAATGAGTTTTGTGAATGAAGAAGATATTTTCCGCATTATGGAAAATCTTTTTAGTTATATATTCCGTGAAACGAAAGGTATCGATTTGCCAATTCCATTTCCACGTTTACCATACAAAGAAGCGATGCAAAGATTTGGAATAGATAAACCTGATATGCGCTTTGGCATGGAATTGAAAGATCTTAGTGATATCGTTTCAAATTCTGATTTCAAAGTTTTTTCCGGTGCATTGACATCAGGTGGTAGTGTTCGTTGCGTGGTAGCTCCCGGATGTGCCGGTTATTCTCGTAAGAAGATTGATCAACTTACAAATATTGCTAAGCATGTTGGCGGTAAAGGATTAGCTTTTGTAAAAGTTGATGAAAATGGATTTACCGCAGGAATCAGCAAATTTATTTCTGATGAAGAACGTGAAAAAATTCTGCAAAGAACCGAAGCAAAAGCGGGTGATTTGATTTTGTTTGCCGCTGATAAAAATAAGATCGTTTTTAAAGTGTTAGCTGAAATTCGTAATCATTTCGGTAAGGAATTAGAACTTTATAATAAAGATGATTTCAATTTTGTTTGGATTACAGATTTCCCATTATTTGAATATAATGATGAAGCGGAAAGATGGGAAGCTGCTCACCACATGTTCACATTACCTAAAGAAGAACATCTTAAATACTTTGATAATGAAGAAGATTATGGAAAGATTGAAGGTCAACTTTATGATATGGTTTGTAATGGTATGGAATTATCTTCCGGTTCAATTAGATGCCATAGACTTGATATTCAAAGAAAAATATTCGATGTGCTAGGATTTACTGAAGAAGAATTAGAAGAAAAATTCGGTTTCTTCCTAAACGCTTTGAGATATGGAACTCCGCCACATGGAGGAATTGCTCCCGGCTTGGATAGATTAGTGATGATTCTTACCGGAGCTGAATCAATCCGTGATGTAATTGCTTTCCCAAAAACTCTGCAAGCTGCCGATTTGATGAGCGAAGCTCCTGCTTGTGTTTCTGCTGAGCAATTGAATGAATTAGCTATTAAAATATTAACCGATTCAAAAGAATAGAATAGATTTTTCGCAAAGGGGATTAATTCCTCTTTGCGATTTACTTGTGGAGGTTATTTAAATGAGGAAAATTGCTGCAATTACTTTTGGGTGTAAGATTAATCAATATGAAACTTCTTGTGTAATTGATAGTTTTGTGAAACACGGATACGAATTGACGGAATTTGACCAACCGGCAGATATCTTTATTATCAATTCATGCACTGTTACAAATCGTACAGACCAAAAAAGTAGAACTGCCTTACGTAAAGCGCTAAAATGGAAAGAGATAAATCCACATACTGTTGTTGTTATTACCGGATGCTACGCTCAAAGAAATTATGATGAAATTGCGGCTCTTGGCGACATTGATTTAATAGTGGATAATAATAAAAAAGATAAGATTTACGATTTGGTAGATGCTATTACAGACCACAAAATTGCTAAGAAAGAGTATTTTGAAGATATTTTATCACAAGAAAATTTTAGTGAACTTTCAACAACTAATTTGCCTGAAAGATCAAGAGCATTTGTGAAAGTTCAAGATGGATGCGATTATTATTGCACCTATTGTGCGATTCCGTTTGCCAGAGGTCATAGTCGTAGTAGAGATCCTGAAAAAGTATTAAAACAGATAAAATTATTAGTGGAAAATGGCTATCATGAGTTTGTTTTGGCCGGAATTAATTTGGGTTTATATGGCCAAGAAAAGGATGGTAATTATCATTTAGTTGATTTATTGGAAGATATTGAAGCTATTGAAGGCGTTGAAATTATTCGCTTAAGCAGTGTTGAACCTCAATTATTCAGTGATAAATTATTAGATTTTTTCCGTAGAAGTAAGAAAATGGCGCACCATTTTCATATACCATTGCAGTCAGGTTCCGATACAATATTAGAAAAGATGGAAAGAAAATACACATCAAATTTCTTTAAAAAGAACCTTGATAATATCTATAAAATATATCCTGATGCTGCTATTGGAATAGATTTGATTGTAGGTTTTCCGGGCGAAACAGAAGAACTATTTAAGGAAACTTATACATTTTTGGAAAATTTAGATTTTACATATTTACACCTTTTTTCTTATTCTAAAAGATCAGGAACTCCTGCTGCAGCAATGAGTAATCAAATTCATGGAGATGAGAAAAAGAGAAGAATAAACCTTTTGCATGAACTTTCTAATAGAAAAACAGAAGAATATCTTAATAAAATAATTGCTGAAAAAACTACGTTGAAAGGTGTGATCGAACACAGAAAAGATGACCAAATATCTACTGGTTTGTCTGATCATTATATTAGGTTTTATGTTAAAGAAAAACTACCTCAACGATCTGTAATTAATATGGAAATATTTGGTAAATATTCTGATGGTGTTGAGGTAAAAGTGATATGATAGATGTTAGAAACCTCACTGTTGCTTATGGTGGAAATGTTGTTTTGGATAATGTGAATTTGCAGATAAATCCTGGGCAAATGACCATAATTGTCGGGTCAAGTGGATGCGGGAAAAGTGTATTGATGAGAACTATTTTAGGTTTGAAAATACCACAGAAAGGAGAAGTTATTCTTTTTGGGGAAAATATGTTTTTGCTTAATCATGCTATGCAAAATGAGATGCGTAAGAAAATTTCCATGCTTTTTCAGAGCGCTGCATTACTGGATTCGATGAATGTATTTCAAAATGTCGCTTTACCTGCTGTAGAACATCTGAAATTGTCTGAAGATGAATTGTCTCAGTTAGTTCAAGAAAAATTGAAATTAGTAGGTTTGGAAAATATTTTAGAAAAATATCCTTCCGAACTTTCAGGTGGAATGAAAAAACGTGTAGGATTGGCTCGTGCAATTATTTTAGAACCTGAATATATTATTTATGATGAACCTACAACAGGTTTAGATCCCATCATTGCAGGCGGAATTACCGAACTTATTAAAAAATTGGATAAACGTTCTACTTCCATCATTGTGACTCATGATTTAAAATGTATTGAAAAATTAGCTGGGAGAATTGTGATGCTGGATGATAAAAAAATAATCTTTGACGGAAGTTATGAAGATTTTAAAAATTCCAAACTTGAAAAAATAATTAAATTTTTAGCTTAGAATCAGCAAGGAAAAATAAATGAATTTTAATCAGAACAAACATGAATATGAATTTAAAGTGGGACTTTTTACTGTAGTTTCGTTCATTATTTTAATTGTAGGCTATTTATGGCTTACAAATGCAATGAACTTGCATAAATATAATCACATTGAAATAAGCTTTAATGAGGCGAATAGATTAGAAATAGGAACTGCTGTTTTTGTTCGTGGAATTAACTGCGGAAAAGTAGAAGATATTATTTTAAGAGAAAACGATGTGCTTATTTCCATTCAGTTAAAAAAAGATGTTGTTTTAGCTAAAGACAGTAAATTTGTAATAACTGATTCAGATTTGATGGGACATAAGATTATTAAGATAATTCCGGGAAAATCTAAGGAAAAAATGCAGTATAGCAAAATCCAAAAAGGTGAAGTTTCTATGCAAATCTCTGAACTTTTTGATGAAGTAAGCAATATTACTGATGGTTTGAAAAAAATGTTTTCCTCAGATTCCGATGGTGTTTTAGGGAAGGTAAATAATTTGCTCAAAAAATCTGAAACAACAATTGGTGATTTTGATCAGATTTTAGCTGAAAATAAAAATAACATTAAACAAACGTTTGAAGATCTGAATAGATCTGTTGCTGATTTAAAAGAGATTATCAGCGAGAATAAATCGGAGTTTTCTCAAGCCGGAGAATTGATTCCAAAAATGAATAATGCTATGATCAATTTCAATAATACTGTAGATGAACTTGATGAAATTATAAAAAGTATTAAATCGGAACCTGGTAATTTAAATAAGTTAATCAGTGATGATCAATTATATGATAATTTAATTAAGACTACATCAAATTTAGATTCATTAATCATTGATATTAAGGAAAACCCAAAAAGGTATTTTAAATTGTTTTAGAATTTATTTTGATTTGCCATTTTCTCTTATTTCCTTAAAATAATAGAGAAATTTTATCTTTTTAGGATTTTATTTGAAATTGATAATGTTGAATTTTATTGAAGTAAGAATTTATAAAAAACAAAGAATAAATTGATAATTAGTTTTTTTAATTGTTAATAAGAAATAATGAAAATTTAATATCTAAGAAAGAAGAGGTAAAATGAAAAAAACTTGGATGATAATTTTAACGCTAACATGCACAATGCAATTATGGTCAATATTTGGTAAAAATAAGATTCAGAATAAACCTGTTGAATGGGCCGTAATTAAGACTTTGCATTATGATATCTATTATGAGAAAGAAAATGAAGAGTTTGGAAGAATAGCTGCATTAATGAGCGAGGAAGCATATTATTATCTTAAATCAGCCTTTATCCGACCTGTAAAAAAACGAATTCCCATAATTTTTTATAGCACAAATCAAAATTTTAAAACAACAAATATTATTCCAAATTTGCTATCCGAAGGTGTGGGCGGGTTTACTGAAAGCGATCGAAATCGTGTTGCGATTCCATTTAACGGCAGTTATTTAGATATGGAAGAAACTTTGATTCACGAGCTTACTCATGCTTATATAAACGATATTAATAATGGCAATAATTCACTTTTAAAAATCAATAGATTACCATTCTGGTTTTCCGAAGGTTTACCTGAATATTTTTCTATCGGTGGGAAAAGCACAAAAAATAATAGTTTTGTGTTAGATCTTATTTATAACAGTCAAATCCCTAAATTTGATTATTTAAGTGGATTTTATGCTTATCGAATCGGAGAACTTTTTATTTCATATTTAAGTGAAAAATATGGTCAGGAAAAAGTATTAGAATTTTTTTATGAATTGCGTTATTCTAAAAATCAAGAATTAGCTGTGAAAAAAGTTTTTGATCAAGATTTTAAAAAACTACAAAAAGAATGGCGGAATTATTTAAAAAGAAAATATAGTATTTATATGCAGGAATATGATGTGCCTTATGAAGTTTTTGAACAATTAACTTTTCGAGATAAAGATGGTTCGGGAATGAATTCTCCTGTGAAATTTGTTCCCAAAACAGGCGAATATCTCTATTTTTCCGACAAAAGTATTCATCGAGATATCTGGAAAAATTCAATTTTGGATCCCCAAAAAGCTAAAAGGATTATTAAAGGTGAAACTTCTGCTGCAATTGAAGAATTTCATTATGAACGAAATAATTTAGATTTTTTCCCAGATGGAGATAGATTTGCATTTGCTGCGGAGACTTCTCGTGGAGATGTAATTCATATTGCCAGTTTGAAAAAAAGAAAAATAATTCAAACAATTAATATTCCTGATATTGATGTTATTTATGAATTGGATGTAAATTCTTCAGGAAATAAAATAGCTTTTGGCGGGCAAAAGAATTTTGCTTCCGATATTTTTATTTATGATTTGGAAACTGAAAAAATTACCCAAATAACAGATGACAAATACTATGACGGACAACCAAGTTGGAACAATTCAGAAGATAAATTAGCTTTCGTTAGTGAGCGTAAATTATATGGTGAAAGAGTAAAGAATCATCTTTTCTATCAACTCTCAAGAGATATTTATTATTATGATTTTGAAGAGAAAGCATTTTATCAAGTTACAAAAGAGGAGCAAAATAATACTCACCCTATTTGGACTAATGATGACGAGAAAATTATTTTCTTACATGAAGGAGATATTGCTAATAATCTTGAGATAATAAAGCTGGAAACAGGCGAAAGAGCATCTATTACAAATACATTGGGATATATAAATTCGATAGATCTTAACGAATCCAATGATGAACTTTTACTTTCAATTTTTTATGATCGTGGATGGGATATCTACCTTGCGTCTAATCCTCTGAAAAATTTGGACTATAAGAAAGGAGAACTTCCAAGATTAGTTCAATTTGAAAAGAATTTTTATAAAACCTTTAAAATTGATGAATATAAATATTATGGGAAACGCGAAAGAGAATTTCGTAAGGAACTTCCTGAAATAAGAAAAAACATTACTCGCTTTAATCTGGGAAATATTATCGAGCAAGATAGTTTGGATAGAGCTTATAATTTAGAGTTGGATTCAAAACCTATTGATATAAAAATACCTGAAATTTCAGATTATAAATCACGCTATTACTTGGATAAACTTTGGGGAGGATTGGCTTATTCGCCTTCAGGCGGAACTTTTGCAGAAATATATTTTAAATTAAGTAATTTGATGGGTGATAGTAAAATTGGAATAACGCTTGGTATTAATGGTAACATTGAGAATTCAAATTTTAGATTTAATTATATGAATTTAGCAAGGCGTATTGATTATGGTATGGGCGGTTTTTATCTAAATGATGCAACTGTTTATAAATTCATAAATGAATCAGGTGGAACTTATGGATATCTAAGGGAAAGAATAAGAAATATTGGAATCATGGGATCTTTACAATACCCTTTCAGTAAATATTGCCGTTTGGATTTTGATGCGATTTTAAATAGAAAAGAAATAAATTATGATTGGGCTTATAGCGGTGATTCTGAATGGACTGAAGATTTTATAGATAACAATGTGCAAGAGCAATATGGCTTGGAAGCGTATAATGAAAATATAATTTCCCCGCAGATAACATTCAATTTTGATAATGCATTTTATGGATCAACAGGACCAATATCAGGTTGGAAAAGTGCAATTTTATTTAATCATAGCTATTCAAATATAAAAAATCACAGTCTTTTTTATACTGACATAAGAAGATACTTCTTCTTTAATAAACGTTATTCAATTGCAGCAAGATTTATTGGTGGAACAATTATCGGTGAAACATCTTCACGCTTTGATCTGGATTATCACAGTGGTGTGAGAGGTTTCCATGATGATGAATTAAGAGGTAGAAATAAATTGGTTTCCAATCTGGAATTAAGATTTCCTTTTATAGATCGACTTAGCATTGCTTTCCCTTTACCAATTGATCTTGGCTATATTCGAGGAAGTACATTTTTAGATGCCGGAACTGTGTGGAATAAAGATGGCTTGATGTTAGGAAAGCAAAATAAATTGGAAGATTTAAAAATAGGAATGGGTTTTGGTCCGAGAGTTAATGTAGGATATTTTGTGATAAAATTTGATGTTGCTTGGAATACAGACTTAGAAAATTTTAGTAGCCCGTCATATTATTTTAGTTTATCACCTGATTTTTAGGAAAGAAAATTTAAGATAGCCCCATAAGTTAAAATTATGGGGCTGTTATTTTATACAAGCTCTATTTCACGTACATCAGATTGAATTACATCACCGATAATTTCGCACCAATCCATTCCGATATCGTGTAATTCTTGGAGTAAGTTTTCTGCGTTTTGTGCAGGTAATGATATTAATAAACCTCCTGATGTTTGAGCATCAAACATTAGCATTAATTTATCATCATTAACTTCATGTTCAGCTCTGATAAATTTTTCATAATGATCATGATTTTTCCAAGAACCACTTGGAAACAAGCCCATGTTTGCATATTCCATTGCATCAGAAATATATTTTACTTTATCAAATGAAAGTTTAATTGCTGTTTCAGAATTTGTCATTTCGTACATGTGTCCTAAAAGCCCAAATCCGGTTACATCAGTCATTGCATTCACACCGTGCTTTAAAGCTAGTTCTGCTGCTTGCTTATTTAGCATTGTCATAAATTTTATAGCTTCTTGTTCTGCCTCTTCACTTGCCATTTCAGCTTTAATAGCTGTTGTGATTACGCCCATACCGATTGGTTTAGTCTGAATTATCTTATCTCCCGGCTTGGTATTATTATTACGAATAATTTTATTAGGATGAACAATGCCGGTTACGCTTAGTCCGTATTTCATTTCCAAATCTTCTACAGTATGTCCACCTAAAACCACAGCACCTGCTTCACGAACCTTATCGGCACCACCGCGCATCATTTCTGCAAGCATGTCAGGAGTTACATGACAATTATCATGAGCGACAACATTTAGAACTGTCTTAACTTCGGCACCCATTGCGTAAATGTCGCTTAAGCTATTAGCTGCAGCGATTTGTCCGAAAATATAGCTGTTATTTACCACTGGCGTGATAAAATCTACAGTTTGCACAATTGCTAATTCTTCTGTAAGTTTATATACTCCGGCATCGTCGGAAGTGGAAAAATCTAACAAAGTATTTTCATCACTAGGAAAATCAATCTTACTCATCATCTTAGCTAAGTCCCCCGGACTTGTTTTACCGGCTCAGCCGGCAGCACGAACGAATTGAGTTATTTTAACCTGATCTTCTTTTTTATCTTCTTTAATATTTTCAAATTTTAATTCTTCAATTTTCATAGGAAATTCCATTTTATTTTTCTTATTGGTTCAAAAGAAAAAAGCGTTTAAGCCTGTCAAATATTATTTGGAGCCTTGCCGGAAGCTTTTTATATCTTCCCATAATTCTGTTGTAATATTATTATATTCAAAAAGAGCGATGCCGTTCGCACCACTATTTATTATCTTTTTCAAAATATTAAAATCATATGCAAATTCGGGTAAATAGATCCCACTATATACATTTTGTTTATCGCCTAAAACAGATCTATTAAATCTTGTTATTTTAGAAATCCAATTTTCATCTTCTAAGTAGAAATTATTATAGATCATTGGATAATATTCATCCAGTTTCCAATTTTGCCAATCTTGTCTAACTAAAGTTCTGGCAAGCAGAGGAGATGGGAAAACAGCTGCAGAAATTTTCTTATTATAAGAATGAACTAACTCT
>JAMOPB010000012.1 GCA_027064945.1 Candidatus Cloacimonadota bacterium | reverse complement strand
TCATCAAGCATGCGGGGAAGGCAAAACATATTAAAGGGAGTCATACGAAGCAAAAAAGACGTTCATCCAGAGAAAAGAAAAGCTATATAATGATTAGAATGATCAAACGAGCAAACCAAAGACAATAATTTTGCAAATATTTATTATGGGATTCACGGTATAACTGCTCTATAAGCTTCCTTTTATCTTTGATACATTAGTTCCATTAGTAAAAGTTTTGATTTCTATGTTGAAGGACGTACATAGTAGATAAAATTTCTAAATCAGAGAAATATTGTTCTGGGAAATTTTCTTAACTAACATTAAAACAATAAGTTACATTGATTTTATTAGTGTGTATGTGCTGTTATGTAAGAACTTAGGATTCAGAAAGATTATGGTTAACACGCTTTACTTGTTATTCGCTGGGCAGTAGCTTATCCATTTAATAGGAAAGAAAAACAATAAAGATAATTCTGTTTATTGCTATAATGTATGGGAATGTAAGAAGATAGGGGAGGTGGAGATTTTTTTATAAATAGTAAGATTTACTGTTGGAAAAAATAGTGTTGTTATGATTATTTCATTTTTCTTGACATCAACCTTATATAATTGAGTAAAGGGGTCAAAAAAATATTGTGGAGTGTGTGTATGAAAGATTATCGCATAAAAGAGCACCCTGTGCTTCCAATTGAAGAGCGAGAAGACATAAGGTTTTATTGGAATAATACTCCGATGAATGCTAAAAAGGGTGAAGTTATCTCATCTGCTCTATTTGCCAATGGAGTTAAAATCTTTGGTCATCATCCAAAAGATGGTAGTGCACAGGGTATTTTTTGCGCCAATGGTCAATGTGCAAAATGTACTGTTATTGCTAATGGAATACCTGTGAAATCTTGTATGACGAAAGTTACTGCAAATATGATTGTAGAAAGCGTTGAAGGTTTACCGAAATTACCTGAAATTGATGAGAAACGGGAAATTTCCGATATTGAAGAGATTAGTACAGATGTATTAATAATTGGTGGAGGTCCTGCAGGTCTCTCAGCTGCATTACAATTAGGAAAAAATAATATAAAGGCTATATTAGTTGATGATAAAAATAAATTGGGTGGAAAATTAGTATTACAAACGCATAAGTTCTTTGGCTCTGTAGAGGATTCTTATGCCGGTACTCGAGGAAACCAGATTGGTGAAAAACTTGCCAAGCAAGTTATGGATCAAGAAAATATTGATGTTTGGTTAAATAGTACTGCACTGTATGTTTTTAAAGATAAAAAAGTGGGAATCCTAAAAAACGGTATATATAAATTAGTTACTCCGAAAGTAGTTTTCAATGCTGCAGGAGCACGTGAAAAATTCCTAAGATTCCCGGGAAATACTTTAGCTGGCATTTATGGTGCCGGCGCATTCCAAACTTTGGTAAATCGAGATTTAGTAAAACCAACTAATAGATTATTTATTGTTGGAGGTGGGAATGTAGGATTAATTGCAGGATATCACGCTTTACAAGCCGGAATAGAAGTTGTTGGATTGGTAGAAGCTATGCCTACTTGCGGTGGTTATAAAGTTCATGCGGATAAGCTGAAGCGTTTAGGTGTTCCTATTTATACTCGCCATACTGTTGTTTCTGCTAATGGTGAAGAAACTATTTCATCAGTTACGATTTCACAAATTGATGATAAATTCAAACCAATAGCCGGAACAGAAAAAACTTTTGAATGTGATACATTACTAATTGCTGTCGGTTTGGAATCAGTTTCTGAATTTGCTGATGAATGTAAGACTGCCGGATTGGAAGTTTACTCGGCAGGTGATGCAAAAGAAATTGCTGAAGCTTCCAGCGCTATGTTTAATGGTAAAATAGCCGGCTTAAAATTGGCTAAGAAAATGGGTGCCGATGTAAATGATATTCCTGAAAGTTGGTACCAAAAAGCTGATATCTTAAAGGCTCATCCCGGAAAACTGCGCGAAGAAACAGCTTCTAAAGAAAAAACAGGTGTTTTCCCTGTAATTCATTGCAATCAGGAAATACCTTGTAATCCGTGCTCTACTGTTTGCCCAACTAATTCTATCCATTTAGCAGGTGATCCGATTATGGGACTTCCTACCTATGAAACAGGATGTATTGGCTGTGGAAAATGTGTAACTATCTGTCCCGGATTGGCTATCTCTTTAGTAGATTATCGCAAAGATTCTGAAAATCCTATTGTAACTCTTCCATATGAAATTTCTAATAAACCTGTAAAAATTGGTGAAAAAGTGAAATGTAATGACATTGATGGAAATTTCTTAGCAGAATGTGAAGTTGTATCCATTTTAGATGTGAAATCTAACAATCGGACTCAGCTTATAAAATTACGTACTACACCTAAAATTGCTACTAAAATTATTGGTTTCCAAGTGCAAGATGAAGAAGTTTCTGCTCCATCAACTACTTACAATGCAGATGGAACAGTGAGTGACGAAGCGATGGTTTGTCTTTGTGAACGTGTTACTGCAAAAGAGGTTAGAGATTTAATCCGCAAAGGTATTACAGATATGAATCAAATTAAAGCTATTACTCGAGCCGGGATGGGACCTTGTGGATATAAAACTTGTGAGAACTTGATGAAGCAGTTGTTCCGAGAAGAAGGAGTTCCTACTGAAGAGATAGAATTAAATACAAGACGTCCACTCTATGTGGAAGTACCACTTGGTACATTTGCTCAGGGAGAAGATGATGAATAAATATGATGTTATTATTATTGGAGCAGGCTCTGTAGGAGTTCCTACAGCAATGGCTTTAGCAAAAGATAAAAAAGTTCTAGTGATTGATTCTTTGGCATCACCGGGACAAGGTCAGAATAAGAAAGCGATTGGTGGTATTCGTGCTACTCATTCGGATTTTGGGAAAATAAAAATTTCTCTGAGAAGTATTGAAATTTTCTCTACTTGGAAAGAAAAAGAAGGTGATGATATAGGTTGGATGAGTAACGGTTATAGTTTCCCGGCTTATAGTGATGAAGATGAACAAAAATTAAAAGATCTGTTAAAAATACAAAAATCTTTCGGACTAAATATCGATTGGGTTTCTGCTAAAGAATATATTAAATTAGTTCCCGGTATAGATCCAAAAGGATTACGCGGAGCTACTTATTCTCCAAATGATGGCTCTGCAAGTCCAATGCTCAGTAATAATGCCTTTTTCTTTAAAAGCATTAAAGAAGGTGCTGAATATAAATTTAAAGAAAAAGTTATCGGCATTGAAAAGAGAGATACTTTTATTGTGAAAACAGATAAATCTGAATATGAAGCAAATTTTGTGATCAATGCAGCAGGAAATTACGGAAGAGATATTGGATTAATGCTTGGTTGTGACCTTCCAATTCAACCTGATTGTCACGAAGGCGCTATTACAGAACCTGTGGAAAGATTTTTTGAACCAATGGTTGTTGATATGCGCCCTGTTAAAGGTTCTGCAAATTATTATTTTTATCAGAATAATGAAGGTCAGGTAATTTTCTGTATTACTCCTAATCCACCGATTTTAGGCGTAGATAGTGATTCCACTTCTGTATTCTTACCACAAGTTGCAAAACGTATGATAAAACTTTATCCAAGATTAGCAAATCTAAAGGTAAGAAGAACTTGGAGAGGTCAATATCCAATGACTCCTGATGGATTTCCAATAATAGATGAAGCTAAAGTTTCCGGATTCTTTAATGTGGTAGGAATGTGCGGTCAAGGTTTTATGCTCGGACCCGGAATTGGAGAACTCGTTGCCAGAATGGTAAATAAAACACCTTCTGAAGAAGATATGAAGATTTTAGAAAGCTTCAAAGCTGATAGAGATTTCTCTGGAATGGAAGTATTTAAATAATCTAAAATCAGCTAGATTTTGAAACGGTGATGTTGGTAAAAATATCACCGTTTTTTTTACTGAAATTTTTTAACTGAATTTCGAAATAATTTACTTAAATTAATTTTCTAAAAAAAAATATTGACCATGAAGATGAATATTCAACAATATGTCCGATTAAAAAAAATGGATGTAGGTGTGTTATGCGAATTGAGATTGGTAGGATAAAAGAATATGATTTTTCTAAGATATATGATTTTTTAGAAAAATCCGCTGAAAAGGCTAAACTGTGGAATAAATTGAGTGAAGCCAAAACAATCTTAATTAAGCCTAATTTACTTGGTGCATATCCTATAGAAAGAGCTGTTACTACAAATCCGATAGTTTTAGATGCGTTAATTACTCTTTTAAAAAAACATGGAAAAGAGATCTGGATTGGTGATAGTCCGGGTGGAACAGTTTCTGTTAAAAAAGTTTGGGATTTTACGAAAATATCTGAATTGGCTAAAAAGCATAATATAAAAGTTCTTAACTTTCATGAAGGAAAAGTTAAGATATGCAATAGTGAAAATCATCAATATCCTATCACCGATTATATTTGGCAAGCCGATGCTGTGATAAATGTGAGTAAATATAAAACTCATAGTTTGATGTATTATACAGGTGCTGTGAAAAATCTATACGGACTGATACCGGGTTTGAAAAAATCTGATTTTCATAAGAAAAATCCTAAGATAGATGAGTTTTCCACAGTTATTTCTGAACTTTATG
>JAMOPB010000011.1 GCA_027064945.1 Candidatus Cloacimonadota bacterium | reverse complement strand
CCTTTGTGGGATTTTAACGCTTTCTCTCGTTTCATTGCTTCTGATTTAGTTGAATATTTTTCCGTATAAATTATCTTCCAAGGTCGGTATTTTACCGTCCATCCTTTCTTTGATAATTCATTGTGAGATAAAAAACGCTGTTCTAAATTTGATGTAAAACCAATATATATTTTGTCATAATTAATTGAATAAAGTACATAAACTGTATACATATTTCCTCGATTTGGGTATAAAAAAACCTCTCGAAAATTCGAGAGGCTTAATATGGCTCCTGAAGAGGGATTTGAACCCCCGACCTAGTGGTTAACAGCCACCCGCTCTACCGCTGAGCCATTCAGGAATGTATCATCAAACACAAGAACATATAAATTTATCCTTGCTTTTATGTCAACTTTTTTTATCACTTTTTATTTTTTTTTTCTATCACACAGAGGACATCGTTCTGTGCAACTGAGTCTCCTTCGCTGTAATTTATTGATTTTACAATACCGTCACAAGGTGCATCAAGATTATTAAACATCTTCATTGCTTCCAAAACTACAATTGTTTCGCCTGATTTAATTTCATCACCAACCTTTTTCTTATATTCAGAAACCATTCCCGGAATTGGAGCAACAATCGGATTATCTCCATCTTGAATTACCGGAGCAGATTTCTTTGGCTTTTTAGCTACTTTTTTAGGTGTCGGAGCAGAAGCCGGTTGAGCGGATATAACATTTGGCACACCATCATCAGCAATTTCAACATTGAAATATTCTCCGTCAACATATACAGTATATGATTTCAAATTGTCCGGTTTTTCAGGAGCTTCTTTCTTTGGAATAACTTCTACTTTGCCTGCAAGAACATCATCAATTAATTTTTTCTCTTTTTGAACATCTTCATAAGTTTTCGGTTTAACTTCAGCTGGAACTTCAGTCTCTCCATATTTCCATTTCAAAAATCTTTTACCTGTTACCGGATACAAAGCGCAAATCAATAAATCTTCTTTAGATTTTGCCAATTCCCCAAATTTTGCTTCAATAGCCGGCATTTCCGGTTCGATAATATCACCTGGTCTGGAAGTAATAGGCTCTTCACCACGAGGATACCCGATCAAAGCTTTTTTCTGAACTTCAGGATTAATTGGACGTGTTGTGTGTCCGTAAAGTCCAAAACATAAATCTTTTACTTGCTCAGTAATTTTCGAATAAGATTCCTCAGTATCAAAGAGAACATTATTAACTGTTTGAATTCCAACAATTTGTGAAGTTGGTGTTACTAACGGAACGGACCCTAAATCTTTTCTTACTTGAGGGAGAGTTTGAAATACTTTTGGCAACTTGTCTAATGAATTCATCATCTTTAACTGATTAACAAGATTAGAAAGCATTCCGCCCGGAGTTTGGTGCAAAATTACATTTGTATCAATTACAGATAGTTTTGTTTTATCTAGGAAATCCATATATTTAGTAGCTGATTTTTCTAATTTTTCATCTATTTTTGCTAAAGATTCGATATCAAATCCAGTGTCTCTATTTGTTCCTAACAAACTAATTACGAAGGGTTCTACAGCCGGATGAGAAGTTCTGTAAGCATAAGGAGACATACAAGTATCAATAATATCAACACCTGCTTCTACAGCTTTCATAAGAGTTAAATCACCCATTCCTGAAGTAAAGTGAGTGTGAAGATGTATCGGTTTATCATAATTTTCTTTTAATGCAGAAACGAGATTATAAGCATCATAAGGAGAAATTAACCCCGCCATATCTTTGATACAAATACTATCAGCCCCCATTTCAACAAGCTCTTTGGCTTTCTTCAAATAATAATCAAGATTATAAATATCGCCACCCATACGTTTTTCAGTTAAAGAATAGCAAATAGTTCCTTGAAAATGTTTTTCATTTTGTTTAATAACTTTAACAGCTGTTTCAAAATTCCTAAAATCGTTTAAAGCATCAAAAACTCTAAAAATATCAATTCCCCTATTGCAAGCAGTATCAACAAAAGCTTCCACAACATCATCTGCGTAATTTCTATATCCAACCAGATTTTGACCACGAAGTAACATTGATAGCGGTGTTTTTTTGATATATTTTTTCAAAGTAGTAATTCTTTCCCAAGGATCTTCATTCAAATATCTATGCATTGTATCAAAAGTAGCCCCACCCCATACTTCCATAGAATGAAATCCAATTTCATCCATTTGAGAAGCAACTTCGAGCATATCTTCGGTTCTACCTCGAGTAGCAAAAATTGATTGATGACCATCTCTAAAAGTTACATCCTGAATTTTAATAGGATTGGTTGCTCTTTTTCGATTTTTATCATAATTCATTTCTGTCATTTCTAAAACGCCATGTTTATTATTTATCATATTTTCCTCCAGTATTTAACGACGAATAACTCTTCTTTGTAACATATTTCGATTAGTCATTATTAATTGTCTGCTATAATTTGACCAAACAGACGGAATATTTTGTTTAACTTCAACAATTTCTTGAGTATTATTTTTTTCTTTTAGATAATTCATAACGCCGATAATTGCAGCGATTTTCTTTTTTTTATATCTATCCATAAACTCTCCTAAACAGGAATATTTCCGTGTTTTTTAGGTGGGAGAGCTTCAGATTTTGTTGACATCAATTTCAAAGCATCTATTAATCTTGTTCTTGTTTCGGCAGGCTGAATTATAGCATCAACGTAACCTCGCTCTGCAGCAATATAAGGAGTGTTAAAACTTGCTTCATATTCATTAATTTTTTCTTGTCTCATTGCAACAGGGTCATCGGCATTCTTAATATCTTTACGATAGGCTCCAATGATATTTACAGCACCTTGAGCACCCATAACCGCAATTTCAGAAGAAGGCCATGCAAAAACCATATCCGCACCAAGATGGCGAGAACTCATTGCAATATAAGCTCCACCATAATCTTTTCTCGTAACAACGGTTAATTTTGGTACAGTTGCTTCTGAAAAACTCCACAACAATTTTGCTCCGTGGCGAATAATACCATTCCATTCTTGAGCAGTACCAGGCAAATAACCAGGAACATCAACAAAAGTAATTAAAGGGATATTAAAAGCATCACAGAATCTAATAAACCTTGAAACTTTATCTGAAGCTTCAATATCTAAGCAACCGGCTAAAACCATTGGCTGATTTCCAATAATACCGACAACTTGACCGTCCAATCTTGCATAAGCGGTAATGATATTTTTTGCGTAAAATTCGTGTGGCTCAAAATATTCTCCATCATCTACAACCGAAGAAATCACATCATACATATCGTAAGCCAATTTGGGATTATCAGGAATTATTGTATCTAACTCGGGACAAAGCCTTTTGGGATCATCGGTAGGTTCAACAACCGGTGGATTTTCCATGTTATTGCTTGGCAAATAGCTTAAAAGACGACGAATTTGTTCGATGGCATCTTGATCATTTTCACATGCAAAGTGAGCATTACCACTTTTTGTATTATGTGTCATCGCACCGCCAAGTTCTTCAAAAGTTGTTTCTTCCCCGGTAACTGTTTTGATAACCGACGGTCCCGTAATAAACATATAACTTGAATTTTTTACCATAAACACATAATCTGTCATTGCCGGAGAATAAACTGCTCCGCCGGCACAAGGTCCCATAATTGCAGAAATTTGAGGAATAACTCCGGAAGATCTGGAATTTCTAATAAAAATTTCTCCGTAGCCATAAAGTGCATCAACACCTTCTTCAACCCTTGCCCCACCTGAATCATTCATTCCAATAACCGGAACTCCGGCTTTTAATGCTAAGTCCATAACTTTAACTATTTTTTCAGCATGCTTTTCACCAAGTGAACCACCTCGAGCAGTAAAATCTTGAGAAAAGGCAAATACCGGTCTGCCATTAATTAAACCATGGCCGGTTACAACACCGTCTGAAGGAATATCAACTTTTTCCATTCCAAAATTTGTACAACGATGTTTAACAAACATATCAATTTCTCTAAAAGTCCCTTTATCAAAAAGAAGATCTAATCTTTCCCGAGCAGATAATTTACCCTTAGCATGTTGTTTTGCTATTCGTGCATCGCCACCCATTTTTTTTATAGCAGCTTTTTTTTCTTTCATTTCTTTGATTTTATTTTCAACTATTCCCATATTTTCTCCTATTTCATAATTCCTAATTTCGTAATTTTCTTATTTCAATAACAGATAAACCTGTTTTTTGGCTGATTGTCTCATCATCCAAAACATCTAGCAATTTTTTTGCAATTTCAAGAGATTTTCTTT
>JAMOPB010000010.1 GCA_027064945.1 Candidatus Cloacimonadota bacterium | reverse complement strand
AGAATTAGCTTGGAAAATGAATTATGGTTCTTTAGTATTGCAATCGGGAGAACGCACTGATGAAACTTTCGTTAGTTTTGTAGAAAATGTTATTAAAGAGATTAAGAAGATGAGCAATAATGAACTCGGCATTACTATTAGTTTAGGCGAGCAATCGGAAGAAACTTACCGCAGATGGTTTGAAGCCGGAGCACATCGCTATCTTATTCGTATTGAAACTTCTAATGACGCACTCTATAAAACTCTTCATCCTGAAGATCATGATTTCTCAGAACGCTATGAATGCCTAAACAGATTACGCAGAGTTGGTTATCAAGTAGGAACCGGAGTAATGATAGGACTTCCAAATCAAACCATGGAAGACTTGGTAAATGATATTGTATTTTTCAAAGAGCAAGACATCGATATGATTGGAATGGGACCATATATTATTCATCATGATACTCCCCTTGCAGAAAAGGTGAAAAATTTTGATAAGAATCGTCAATTAAAGCTTGGTTTGAAAATGATAGCTTTAACCCGTCTGTATCTTAAAGATGTAAATATCGCATCTACCACAGCATTGCAAGCATTACATCATGAAGGGCGTGAATTCGGATTACAAGCCGGTGCTAATATTATTATGCCAAATATCACTCATGTGAAATATCGCGAAGGATATAAACTGTATGATAATAAACCTTGCACTGATGAAAATGCCACAATGTGCAGAGCCTGCTTAGAAGGTAGGATAGGAAAAATCGGAGAAGAGATTGGCTATAATGAATGGGGCGATAGTCCACATTATGTAAAGCGAACCAAAAAGTGATTGATAAAAAAAAATGACTGTTGTATTTTTGCAACAGTCATTTTTTTTAAAAGGAGTTATGATGGAAGAAATTATCAAAGCAGATCAATCTTCAAAAATCAAAGTCTTCATCTTCACGATTATCATAATTAGCATCTTTCTTGTTTTGAACTTTATTCTTTTCCCACAAATCAGATTTTGGATTGAACAAAACCAAATATTAAAAGCAACTAAGGCTATCAAGATTATCTTAGTAGCTCTCTTTATTGGAATAATACCATTTGCAATCCAGATGGCTATAATAGCTATAAGGATAATTAAAAGCAAACAGTTCCCATATCCGAATCAGAAAGTTATAAAAGACACAAAGATAATCTATGGGGAAAAAGCTGAATTGAAGGGGAAAATCCTTTTAATCCTATCAATTTTACTTATTATCTTTGCGATATACAGTTCATTTTTCAGTATTAGCTTAATAGATTCCTTATTGATTTAAGAAAATATCATATCATAGTAACGAGTTAATTTAGTTTCTACATCATAAAGATCTACGTGACGTGAAGATCTTAATAATTCCTGACCTCCACTATAAACTACTAATGTAGGAATTGCAAAAGCCATGAATTTGCTTTTTGCAAGTTGGTTGTAATCTAAGCTAATCCGGTGAAAACTGGATTTTGGAAATTTCTCCGCCATTTCTTCCAATTTCGGGGCTAAAACCTTACACACATTACACCCTTCACTCGTAATGTAAACAAAGCTAAAATCTTCTCTGATCATATTATCAAAATCATCCATACTATACTGCATTTATACATTTCCTTTTTTTAAATTTTATTTAAAGATAAGGCGTTTTTATAAATTCACCACTTTTTTTTCAAGATCGTTATCTATTCCTATTTTCTAATTAAGAAATTTTGCCGTCTTAGAAGTTAAAAATTATCTGATAATAATAAAAAATATTTCCCCGCGAAAACAAAGTTATTCTTTCCTACTGTCATTTCTTAGCTTCCAATTTCTCCTAACTTGACGTAATAACTAAACTTACAGAAAGTTGTTCAATATTGTAAAAACAAACAAATGAGGTTATAAATGGAAGAAAATAAAATTATCTATTCTATGTCACGCGTGGGCAAAGTATTGGGAAACGGTAAACATATTCTTAAAGATATTTCTTTAGGATATTATTATGGTGCCAAGATTGGCGTATTAGGTCTAAACGGTTCGGGTAAATCTACCTTATTAAAAATAATGGCTGGTTTGGATGATGATTATCTCGGCGAAATCAATATGGTAAAAGGATACACAATTGGATATCTTGAACAAGACCCTCAATTAGATCCTGAAAAAACTGTTCTGGATATTGTAAAAGAAGGCGCAGCTGAAACAGTTGCATTGCTTCAACGTTTTGATGAAATAAACCTAAAATTTGCAGAACCAATGAGTGATGATGAGATGAACAAATTACTCGATGAACAAGGTAAATTACAAGACAAATTAGATGTTGCCAACGCTTGGGATTTGGATAGCAGATTAGATTTGGCTATGGAAGCTTTGCGTTGCCCTGCTCCAAATATGAAATGCGGAGTAATCTCAGGTGGAGAAAAAAGACGTGTAGCTTTATGTCGATTACTTCTACAAGAACCGGATATTCTACTTTTAGATGAGCCAACAAACCATTTAGATGCAGAAACAATTTTATGGTTAGAACATCATTTACAAAGATACAAAGGTACTGTGATAGCAATTACTCATGATAGATATTTCTTGGATAATGTAGCAGGTTGGATTCTTGAACTTGATCGTGGCTATGGTATTCCTTGGGAAGGAAATTACAGTTCTTGGTTAGAACAAAAAGCAAACCGTTTAGCTAATGAAGAAAAACGCGAAAGCAAAAGGCAAAAAACTTTAGCTCGGGAATTGGAATGGATTCGTAGCACGCCAAAAGCTAAACACACCAAAAATAAAGCTAGAATCACCAATTTTGAGAAATTAGCTGAAGAATCTGCAACTAAAGAAAACGCCACTGATCAGTTATACATTCCAAATCCGCCAAAACTTGGGAAAAAAGTGATTGTTGCGAAAGATATAACTAAATCTTTTGATGAAAAATTATTGTATGAAAATTTAAGCTTTGATCTTCCTGCCGGTGGAATAATTGGAATTATCGGTGCAAATGGGGCAGGTAAAACCACACTTTTCAATATGATTACCGGGAATATTGAACCGGATAGTGGTAGTATTGAGATTGGCTCAAGCGTAAAACTGTCTCATGTTGACCAAAACCGTGTAATGGATAATGATCAAACTATTTTAGAGATTGTTGGCGAAGGTAGAGATATGATGATGGTGGGAGATAGAGAAGTTAACGTAAGACAATATCTATCCAGATTTAATTTTTCCAGCAATGATCATAATAAGCCAATCAAACATCTTTCAGGTGGCGAAAAGAATCGAGCATATCTTGCTCTCACTCTGCAGCAAGGCGGAAATGTTCTATTATTGGATGAGCCGACAAATGATCTTGATATAAATACAATTCGAGCTTTGGAAGATGCTTTGCAAAACTTTGCCGGTTGTGCTGTTGTTATCAGTCACGATAGATATTTCCTCGATAGAATCTGTACTCACATCTTAGCTTTTGAAGGTGATAGTCGCATAAAATGGTTTGATGGAAACTTTACAGAATATGAAGAAGATAAAATTGCCAGATTGGGTGAAGCAGCACTTGTGCCAAAACGCATTACATATCGTAAACTAACTCGAGTTTAATTTATTTGAATCAACTCAAACATAAAAAGCTCAAAACCTCTTTTGAAGTTTTGAGCTTTTTATATTATATCTACAGGATAATTTTAATATCCTCTTATTTTCTTAAGAATCCTTTCTTGAATGCTTGCCGGAACTTTTTCATGTTTATGAAATTCCATAGTATAAATTGCACGTCCTTGAGAAAGCGAACGTAAACGAGTAGAATATCCAAAAAGTTCACTCATCGGAATTTCTGCTATTATCTCTTGCTTATTATTATTAGCACGAATCTTTTCAATTTTACCACGTTTTGAATTTACATCACCTATGATATCACCCATAAATTCTTCCGGAGTAATAATAGTAACCAACATTATTGGCTCCATTATTATTGCTTCTGCTTTATTTAATGCATTATTCACAGCAATAGAAGCAGCAATATTAAATGCTGTTTCACTAGAATCTACTTCATTATATTTTCCATCGATTAATTCAATCTTAACTCTTTCAACCGGATTACTCATAATCGGGCCATCCATCAAAGAATTAAGAGCACTGTTTTTTATAGCTTCCACATATTCTTCAGGCATTTTATCACTTTCCATACGATTCACAAATATATTGCGTTTACCTGTTTTAATCTCTTCATCTGTTAAAGGAGAAAGTTTCAATTTCACAACTGCATAATGTCCTTTCCCATTCATTTCACGAATAAATTCACCTTCATAAGTAACAGGTTTATTAATTGTTTCCTTATAAGAAACTTGGGGATTACCAATATTAGCTTTCACATTGAATTCACGTTTTAAGCGATCTACAATAATTTCCAAATGTAATTCACCCATTCCGGCTATCAATTTCTGACCTGTCTCTTTGTTCTGATATACTTTGAAAGTAGGATCTTCCTCTTCCAATTTAAGTAATGCATCATCAAGCTTATCTTGATCAGCTTTAGTTTTTGCTTCAATTGCAATAGAAATTACAGAATCAGGAAAACTAATTTCAGAAAGTAAAATATTATTTCCAAACGCTGTAATGGTATCACCTGTTTTCATAAATTTTGGTCCAACAATTGCAGCAATATCTCCCGCTTTCAACTCATTTATATCTTTCTTTTTATTGGAATGAACTTGCAATATTCGAGCTATTCTCTCGCG
>JAMOPB010000009.1 GCA_027064945.1 Candidatus Cloacimonadota bacterium | reverse complement strand
TTTCTTGTTTCGTTCTTTTGGCGGTTCAAAAGAATGAAAGAGAGAAACTGGTTTAAAGTATAAAGTTTAAAGGATAAAGGATAATGTAAAATGTAGAATGTATAATGTGAAAAGTGAGAAGTGAAAGGTGAAAAGTAGAACAAGCTGCCAGCTTGTTAATTCTGCAACTTAGCAAGTTGCGCTACATTGGGAAAGATAACATTATCTTCATTCTTAATTTTAAATTCTGAATTTTTAATTAAGAAACACATAACCGCAAACCATAATCAAACATTCGTGTTTATTCGTGCAATCCGTGGACAAAAAAAATGCCAAACTGAGTAGAAGCACAACGACATATCGAAGTGCAACACAAATTCATTCCTACAATACACATTTATACTTTACAGAAAAATAGTAATAATGATTTTTACTCAACTGAAATAAAATTCAGTATTTAGAGCATATCGTGAGGTAAATAAAAATGAAAGACAGTAAAATTATTAGAAAAGAATTCATAGAATTTTTTGAAGCAAAAAATCATAAGGTTGTAAAATCAGCTCCTGTGATTCCAATTAATGATCCCACCCTACTTTTCACCAATGCAGGGATGAATCAATTTAAGGATATTTTCTTAGGCAAGAAAAAACCTGATTTTCCAAGAGCAGTAGATAGCCAAAAATGTATCCGCGCCGGTGGAAAACACAACGACTTGGAAGAAGTGGGGCGTGATGGCTATCATCATACTTTTTTCGAAATGTTAGGAAACTGGAGTTTCGCAGATTATTACAAAAGAGAGGCTATCCAATGGGCGTGGGAATTGCTTACAGAAGTATGGAAGCTTCCTAAAGAAAAACTTTTTGCCACAGTTCACGATAGCGACGAAGAAGCATATAATATTTGGAAAGAAGTAACTGATATTGAACATTCTCACATCGAATATCATGGAGATAAAGATAATTTCTGGGAAATGGGAACAACCGGACCTTGCGGACCTTGTAGTGAAATTCATTATGATCGAGGTGAAGATACTTGCCATCTAAAAGATATTGAAGGTCATAAATGTGCTGTGAATGGAGAATGCCATCGTTACATAGAAATATGGAATTTAGTATTTATGCAGTTTTATCGTGAAGAAGATAGATCTCTTACTCCTTTGGAAAATCAATATGTGGATACAGGTGCAGGTTTTGAGCGTATTTGCCAAATCTTACAAAATAAAAATTCAAATTACGACACAGATCTCTTTATTCCAATAATTGAAAAAATAGCAGAAATATCCGGAGTCGAATATCATCAAGATGAACGTGGTGTTTCACATCGAGTTATTGCAGATCATATAAGAGCTTTATCATTTGCCTTAGCAGATGGCGGAATGCCATCTAATGAGGGCAGAGGTTATGTATTACGCCGAATTTTACGTAGAGCTGCACGACATGGAAGATTGTTGGATATGAAAAAACCTTTCTTACAAGATTTGGTTGATGTTGTCGTTGACGTAATGGGAGATCATTTCGTAGAATTGAAAGAAAAAAAAGCTCATATTAAACTTATCATCAAATCAGAAGAAGAAAGATTCAACACCACATTAGATAAAGGCTTGGAAAAATTCAACGAAATCATTAAAAACCTAAAAGACGATACAATTAGCGGGAAAGACGCATTTACACTTTACGATACTTTCGGCTTCCCACTTGATTTAACGTGCGTGATGGCTGAAGAAAAAGACCTGAAAGTAGATACAGACGGTTTTAATACTGAAATGGAAAAACAGAAAACACGCGCTAGAGAAGCCGGTAAATTCAAACTTTCTCAAACTGATATCGAATGGATTGAATATTCCGAACCAAAAGCCACTGAATTCTTGGGATATGACAGTTTGGAAGAAACAGCAAAAATTTGCAGATACAATATCGATGATGATGATAATGTAAAATTAATTTTAGACAAAACTCCATTCTACGCTGAATCCGGTGGTCAGGTAGGCGATATGGGAATTATCGAAAATAGTAATTGCAAAATCAAGATAACGGACGTGCAAAAAGATGCTGATTTCTTTGTTCATATTGGAAAATTAATCTCAGGAGAAATTAACGAAAATCCTGTTTCTGCCAAAGTAGATGCAAAACGTAGAAAAAACATTGCTCGTAATCACACTGTTACGCACCTTTTGCATAAAGCGCTAAAAGAAGTATTAGGCGACCACGTTCAGCAAAAAGGTTCTTTGGTAAACCCTGATTATCTTCGCTTCGATTTTACTCATTTTAAACAAGTAACCGCCGAAGAATTACGTTTAGCTGAGAGAATTGTTAATGAACAAATACGAAATTGTCTCTTGGTTCAAACTGAGATAAAATCATTGGAAGAGGCACGTGCTGCAGGTGCTACTGCCCTATTCGGGGAAAAATATTCAGATAAAGTTAGAGTAGTCTCAATTGGTGATTATTCAATGGAGCTTTGCGGAGGAACACATCTGAATTATACAGGCGAAATTGGTCTGTTCAAAATTACTTCAGAATCTTCGATTGCAGCTGGAATTCGTCGTATTGAAGCTGTTACAGGCGAAAAAGCGGATAATTTCGTTTATCTTTTGGAAGATGAATTGGACGAATTTGTTGAGATCCTTAATACTCCTCGAAAATCAGCTAAAGAGAAAATATATAAATTACTCGATGAAAACAAAAAACTCCAACAAGAATTGGAAAAATTCCAAAACCAAAACGCCGGTGCTCAAATTAATGAAATATTAAGCAAGGCTAAAACTATCAATGATATCCAAGTTATAGCTGCCAGTGTGAAAATTCCCGATAGCAAAGCATTACGCACAATGGCTGATAAATTAAAAGAAAAAATGAACTCAGGAATAGGAATCTTAATAGCTGAAGCCGGTGGCAAAGTGTCAGTTGTTACAGTAGTCAGCAATGATCTGAAGAAAAAATATCCTGCAGGAAAAATAGTAAATGAAGTTGCTCTGATAGTTGGTGGACGCGGTGGAGGTCGCCCGGATATGGCAATGGCAGGTGGAAAAGATGTTAGCAAAATTCCCGATGCAATTGCTGCTGTTCCGGAAATTATCAGCAAATTCTAAAATGGGAAAATAAATTTTATGGGCAGTTGATTCTGCCCATTTTTTATAGGAAATTAAGATGAAAATACTAATTATTCGACTTAGCTCTTTGGGTGATATAATTCTTACTCAACCGATTGCAGCAAGTTTACGCCAAGCTTATCCAAATGCACAAATCGATTTTATCACAAAACCAATCTTTAAACCGATCGTAGAAAAATTTGGTTGCATCGACAATATTATAGATTGGGATGAATCTTTTTCTTGCCTTAGAAATATCAGCAAATCCAAATATGATATTTGTATCGATCTGCATGCTAAATTTAACACATTCTTAATTAAAATTTTTTGCCATGCTAAAAAAACTTCCACTTACAATAAAAAGCACAAACTAAGAAAAGCAATTGTTCAGCATAAAACTAATGCAAAAATATCTTCAACGGTAGATCTGTACTATTCCGCTTTGGAAAAGATAAAAATTCCTTACACTGCCCATAAACCACAACTAAAAATTCCAATCCAAAAAAAATCTTCTCAAATCACAATTGGAATTTTCCCGGGAGCAACTTACAAAACTAAACAATATCCACCTCAAAAGCTAATCGAGCTAATTCAATTATTCCCAAAAGATTGGAACGTTAAGCTTTTTGGCTCACCTTCAGAAATCAAGCTATCTTCCGAAATTACCAATAATTGTAAAAGGAATATAGAGGATTTAACCGGAAAACTAAATTTTGACCAATTGTTTTATGAAGTTAATAATCTTGATGTTGTAATCACCAATGATAGTGGTCCTATGCATATTGCAGCTGCACTAAACAAACCTCAGATAGCTATCTTTGGAGCTACTGACCCTGTGTTGGGATTTGCTCCGATGAACTCTAAAGCCGTAATTATCAACCAAACGCTTAAATGTAAACCTTGTAGCCTACATGGTTCTAATTCATGTCCGAAAGAGCACTTTAAATGTATGCTATCTCACGATAATCAACAAATTTACAGTAATATACAAAAATTATTACATTAATGTAAACGTTGTATTAACAGCCATTTGCTAATCTATCTTTGTAAGTTATCTTGACACACTCTAAAACTTAGTTGACAGATAATTCGATATGAAAAAATTATTCATAAGCTTAATTTTAACAGGGAGAGGTAAAAATGAGCATTATGATACATGATGAGTTATCTGCACTTGCTTCAGATAACAATGCAATGATAAAAAATATCATTGCAGATATACAAAAGGAAGAAAGTGGAATTTGTGAAATTATAGGAAAATCCGGAAGCGGTAAAACTTATATTTTTCGTAATTTACACAAAGAACTAGAAAATTCTAATATTAATATTAGAGTATTTGTACCACATATTTTCAAATATAATCAATTATTTGGAATAATCAGATTGATAGCTGATATTGATGAAAAAGAATTTCACCAACTTCTTTTAACTGCTAAAGAAAAAAATATAACAGCTAAATATGATCTATTCTATTTCATTTCGGAATATTTAAATGATAAAAATCTAATAAAACCTATAACCATTATGCTCTATGAAGGATATTTATTAGATGATTATACTAATGATTTCATTCAATACATTACACAATATATCACTCAAGAGCCAATCAAATTTGTTATCTTCAGCAGAACGCCGAAATTCG
>JAMOPB010000008.1 GCA_027064945.1 Candidatus Cloacimonadota bacterium | reverse complement strand
TGGTGATAATATCACTATCACAGCAGAACTTATCACTCCTATCGCTATGGAGCAAGGTCTTCGTTATGCGATCCGTGAAGGTGGTAGAACTATTGGTGCTGGCGTAGTTGCTTCAGTGTTTGAATAACACATAAATCGGAGATATAATGAGAGATATAGTAATTTTAGCTTGTGAAGAGTGTAAGAACAGAAATTACACAACAACAAAAAATAAGCGCAAGCACCCTGGCAGAGTAGCTTTCAAAAAATACTGTCCTACATGTAGAAAGCACACTGTACATAAACAAACAAAATAATTAAGATATATTAATGCAGGCTTGTAGCTCAATTGGTAGAGCACTGGTCTCCAAAACCAGGGGTTGCGGGTTCAAGTCCTGCCGGGCCTGCCATTAATTTATATCGGCAAAGAGAGATAAAAAATGTTCAAAAAAACAGTTGAATTCCTCAAGAGTGTAAAAAAAGAGATGTCTTATGTAAGTTGGCCAACAAAAGCCGATTTAAAAGAAGGCACAACAGTTGTAATCATCATGTCAATTTTTGTAGCTATTTTTTTGTCATTAGTGGACATGGGATTTAGTTATTTAATCAGAACATTATTGTTACAAGGTTAATTCTGATGAAATGGTATGTAATTCATACTTATGCAATGCATGAGTTTAAGATTCGAGAGACTATAGAAAGAGGCATTAAAGGAACAAGTTTGGAAGATAAGATCGGCCAAATCTTGATACCTGTGCAAAAGACTTTTCATTTCCGAGAAGGAAAAAAAGTTGAACGCGAGAAAAAATTATTTAATAGCTACATTATAGTCGAAGCAGACCTTACACCTGAAGTATATACATATATCAAAGGTATACCCGGTGTAACAAATTTCTTAGGCGATGGTAAAAAACCACAAGCCTTACCTGAATATGAAGTAAAGAAATTGCTTAGTATGAATGAACGCGGTACCGAATCATCTAACCAACAGAAATTCCTCCCTGGCGACATGGTGAAAATCATTTCTGGAGCATTCAGCGATTTTGACGGCGTTATAGATAAGATAAGCGACGACCAGACAAAACTAACAATCAAAGTAACAGTTTTCGGACGTGTTACTCCGGTTGAAGTCAGTTCCAAAGATGTCGAAGCTTTATAAATGAGGTAAAAAATGGCAAAACCAAAAGATGTAGAACATGTAGTAAAACTACAATTACCGGCTGGTAAAGCGACACCAGCGCCTCCTGTAGGCCCTGCATTAGGTCAGGCTGGAATTAACATTGGAGAATTTTGCAAAGCTTTTAATGATAAAACAAAAGGTGAACCGGGAATGATTTTCCCTGTTGTTATTTATGTGAAGAAAAATAAATCTTACACATTTGAAATCAAAACTCCACCTGCAGCTGTTCTTATCAAAAAAGAAGCTGGATTAGCAAAAGGTTCCGGTGTTCCAAACCGAGACAAAGTAGGTTCAATCACAAGAGAACAAGTTAAAAAGATCGCGGAAATTAAGATGCAAGATCTTAACGCGTATAACATCGAAGGTGCTATGCGTATGATTGAAGGAACTGCAAGAAATATGGGTGTTTTAGTTAAAGACTAATTAACAAAAGCCATCAGACATAAATTATTTTTCTGAAGGCACACTGCGCCATATAAAGCAGGAGATTATCAAAAAGGAGAGTAAATGGGTAGTAAAAGATACCGAGAAGCTTTAAAGATGATCGACAAAAACAAAAGATACGAACTTGACGAAGCAATCAAAACTTTGAAGGATTTTCCTTCAACAAAATTTGATGAAACTGTCGAAGTACATTTCAATTTAGGTGTCGACCCTCGTAAAGCAGATCAACAAATTAGAAATTCACTAGTATTACCTCACGGTTCAGGTCAAACTTCTCGTGTACTCGTTTTTGCAGAAGGTAACAAAGCAGATGAAGCGAAAGCAGCAGGTGCTGATTTCGTAGGAGTTGATGAATACATCGATAAAATCAATTCCGGCTGGCTTGATTTTGACGTAGCAATAGCTACACCAAACCTTATGGGCAAAATCGGTAGATTAGGACGTGTATTAGGTCCTCGTGGACTTATGCCAAACCCAAAAGTTGGTACAGTAACAATGGATGTAACTAAAGCTGTTAATGAATCTAAAGGTGGTAAAGTAACTTATCGTATTGATAAATTTTCAAACCTTCATGTCATTGGCGGAAAGAAAAGTTTCACAGAAGATATGTTAAAAGAGAATATCTTATCAATTATCTCTGCAATCTTACGTGAAAGACCAGCTGCACTAAAAGGTGTGTTTATTAAATCTATCTCAATCACTTCCACCATGGGCCCTGGCATCAAGCTAGATGTTACATCAGCAACGATTGCAGCGAGAAAATAGGAGTGAATCATGACACAACCTTACAAAATTGAAGAAGTAAAAAAAATCAAATCTAAGTTGGAAAATGCTAAATCTATAGTTTTAGTAGATTATAAAGGAATCAACATCGAAGAAGTTGATGAATTACGTAATCGAATGAGAAACAGTGATGTTAAGTATTTTGTTTCAAAAAATACTTTCATCAAGATTGCATTAAACGAACTTGGAATTACAGATTTGGACAATTATTTAGTTGGTTCTACTGCTGTAGCAGTAGCAGCGGATGAAGTTTCAGCCGCACGTGAATTGGCAAACTTCAAAAAAGAAGTTACCAAAGAAAAAGAATATCCTACTTTTAAGGCCGGTATCGTAGCTGGTGAATTAATGGATGTTGAACAATTAAATAAGCTTGCAGAGCTTCCTACAAAAGATCAACTTATCTCTATGGTATTACAAGGTTTCAATGCACCTGTAACAGGATTTGTTGGTACGTTGCAAGCAATTATTAAGAAATTTGTATATGTAGTTGACGCTATAGCAGAAAAAGAAGAAAAAAAATAAAACATATCTGATGGAGGATAAAATGGCTGATAAAAAACAACAAGTTATCGATATCATTAAAGAAATGAGCGTAATCGAACTTCATGAATTAGTAAAAGAATTAGAAGAATTATTTGACGTAACTGCAGCAGCACCAGTAGCAGTTGCAGCAGCAGCTGCACCAGCAGCAGCAGAAGAAGAACAAACTGAATTTGATGTAATCTTAGCTTCAGCTGGACCAAAGAAAATTCAAACAATTAAAGCTGTTCGTGCTATCACAAAACTTGGACTTAAAGAAGCTAAAGAATTAGTTGACGGATGTCCTAGCCCAATCGCTCAAGGCGTTTCAAAAGATGAAGCTGAAGAAATGAAAGCTAAAATCGAAGAAGCTGGAGCTACAGTAGAACTCAAGTAATTAACTATTAAATTATACGGAAGCAGATATCGTTCTGCTTCCGTTCCGTTATTTATAAGTCAACCGTCAAAGCGAATTAATTCGCTTTTTGTAGTATAAAGAAGGAGAAAAATCTCTTGAAATTTAAAAGTTATTCCCGTATTAGTAAAAATGCTGCAAAAGCAGGCCTCCCCAGCATCAGCGTACCTAATTTGCTCTCTATGCAAATTAGTTCTTTTGATGAATTTTTACAACGAAACATTCACCCTCAAAAACGCGAAAACCATGGATTACAAAAAGTATTATCATCTATTTTCCCATTAGAAGATCCTAAAGGTTTGTATCATCTTGAATATTTAGATTACATTGTGATCAAAGAAAAATATTCTCAGAAGGAATGTATTGAAAGAAATCTTTCATATCAAGCGCCTGTGAAAGCAAGAATGCGTCTTAATATTTTTGACGAAGAGGTTAAAAAAGAAACTGGTGAGCAAAAAATAAAAAGTACTATCGAACAAGATGTATTTTTAGGAGAGATCCCTCTGATTACAGATAACGGAACTTTCATTATCAATGGTGCTGAAAGGGTTATCATTAGCCAATTACAAAGATCTCCCGGTATTTTCTTCTCCAAAGAAAAACACTCAAGCGGTAAAATGCTTTATTCTGCCAAATTAATACCTTACACAGGTTCTTGGCTCGAATTCAAAATGGATAGTTACGATGCAATGTTTGTGCTTATCGATAAACGTAGAAAACTTCCTGCAACTGTTCTATTGCGCGCAATCGGACTATCTACAAACGAAGACCTCAGATCTCATTTCTACGAAGCTGAAGAAATATCTATCAATGATGCTGTAGGAAGATTTATTTTTGATGATATCTTCGACCAAGAAACTGGCGAAATAGTAATTGATGCCGGCTCTGAAATCACATCCGAAAATATTGAAGAATTAAAAGAAAATAATATTGAAAATATCAAAGTTATCAAACCGGAATATGAAATCACAAGAAGAATATTAGAGCAAACAATTTCTAAGGATCAAACTACTACCCAAGAAGAAGCTCTAAAAAAAATCTACACTCTTATTCGCCCTGGTGAAGAACCTTCTTTGGAAGTTGCTCAAGATCTCTTCGAAAGAATGTTCTATAACGAACGTCGTTATAACCTCGGTGAAGTAGGACGTCATAAATTAAACGCTAGATTAAATCTTGATATTGATTATAATACTCATATACTTACAAAAGAAGACTTTATCGCAATTATAGATCAATTAATTAAAGTTTATCGCGATTTAGACGTTGTGGACGATATCGATCACCTTGCAAACCGTAGAATTAGAACAATTGGTGAATTGATGGCTGAACAATTTAATATCGGTCTTTCCCGTGTTGCTCGTACTGCTATCGAAAGAATGACAATTGCAAATCCGGATGAAGTTACTATACATGATTTAATTAATAGTAACGCTTTGATCGCTGTTGTACAATCTTTCTTCCTCACAGGTCAGCTTTCTCAGTACATGGAACAAACAAATCCACTTTGTGCGATTACTCACAAACGTCGTCTTTCTGCTCTTGGACCTGGTGGTCTTACTAGAGAAAGAGCCGGTTTCGAAGTTCGTGACGTTCACTATTCTCACTATGGACGTGTTTGTCCTATTGAAACTCCTGAAGGTCCAAACATCGGTTTGATTAACTCACCGGCAATGTACTCACGCATCAATAAATTTGGTTTCTTGGAAACTCCTTACATCAGAGTAGAAAATAATAAAATTACTGACCAGATCGATTACTTAGATGCATTTGAAGAAGACAAATATACTATTGCGCAAGCCAACATCAATTATGACGAAAATCGTATAATAACCGATAAATTAGTTTTTGCTCGTCAACGTGGTGAATTTATCCAAGTTCCACCTGAAGATGTTCATTATATGGATGTTTCTCCACAACAGATTGTATCTGTATCAGCATCTCTTATTCCTTTCTTGGAACATGATGATGCTAACCGTGCTTTAATGGGTTCTAACATGCAACGCCAAGCTGTGCCATTAGTACAACCTCAAGTTCCAATTATCGGAACAGGTATGGAAAAAATTGTTGCTGAAGATAGTGGAGTAGTTGCACTTGCACCTTTCGCAGGAACTGTTACTAACGTAACAAGCTCTTATGTGGAAATTGAGCGCGAATCTGTTGATAATAATATTCTAGACTTAGATGCTCGTAAGCGCATCTATTTAAATAAATTTAAACGTAGTAACCAAGATACATGCATGAACCAACGTCCTACAGTATCAATAGGCGAGAAAGTTGAGGCCGGAACTATCATTTCAGATGGTCCTTCTATTGACAATGGTCGCCTTTCTTTAGGAAGAAATATGCTTGTTGCTTTCATGCCTTGGTATGGATACAACTTCGAGGATGCTATCATTCTTAGCGAAAATGTTGCTCGTGAAGATATGCTTACTTCCATTTATATTGAAGAACATCAAGTAATGGTTAGGAATATGAAAAACGGTAAGGAAGAACTTGCTTATGATATTCCAAATGTTCCTACCAAATCTTTACGTAACCTCGATAAAGCCGGAATTATTCGTGTAGGCTCAGTTGTAAAAGCTGGTGATATAATTGTAGGAAAAATAACTCCTAAGAATGTAGATATCGATCCATCTCCTGAAGAAAACCTTATGCGTGCTCTCTTTGGAGACCGTGCCGGTGATTTCACAAATAGCTCGTTAAAAGCTAAACCGGGAATGGAAGGTGTTGTAATCGATGTAAAAGTATTCTCTCGTTTGGAAGATACTCAAGAATTAGAAGCACAAGAATTGAAACAAGAAAATTTACAGCGTATTAAAGAGGAAAGAGCAGAACGTCAAAATCGTATTGATGATTTCCTCGAGCGTAAACTTTCCGAAGCATTACTCGGTGAAATCTCTAAAAACATCGTAGATAACAAAACAAATCGCTTCTTTATCCCGGCTAATAAAAAGATCACTAAGTCTGATTTGAAAAAAATCAATTTCTCAAAATTAAATCTCGATTACGATTTAATAGAAGATACTGAAAAGAACTTAGCAATCTACAATGATATAATCTTAAAAGTAAAAGCAGCTATTGATGAAAGCACAAATATTTATAAGAAAGAACAAGAACGCCTGAAACACGGTGATGAACTTCCTTATGGTGTGCGTAAAATGGTGAAAGTTTACATCGCTAAAAAACGTAAAATCCAAGTTGGTGATAAAATGGCGGGTCGTCACGGTAACAAAGGTGTTATCTCTCGTATCAGTCCCATCGCTGATATGCCATTTATGGAAAATGGAGAACCAGTTGATGTAATCTTAAATCCACTTGGTGTGCCTTCTCGTATGAATATTGGTCAGATCATGGAAACTCACTTAGGAATGGCTGCACGCCACCTTGGTTTACATATTGAAACACCGGTATTCGATGGAGCTACATTAAAAGATATCGATGATGCATTAAAAGCAGCAGAACTTCCATTAGACGGTAAACAAGTACTTTATGATGGAAAAACCGGTGAACCTTTCAAAGAAAGAGTTACTGTCGGTATCATGTATATGCTGAAATTGAATCACTTAGCTGCAGATAAAATGCATGCCCGTTCTACAGGCCCTTATTCATTGATCACACAACAACCTCTTGGTGGTAAAGCACAACATGGTGGTCAGAGACTTGGCGAGATGGAAGTATGGGCTTTGGAAGCTTATGGCGCTTCCCGTTTATTGGAAGAAATGTTAACAATCAAATCTGACGATGTGGAAGGTAGAACAAACGCCTTTAAAGCAATTACCAGCGGTAATAATCCACCAAAACCGGGAATCCCAGAGTCTTTCAATGTACTTGTAAGTGAATTGAAATCTCTCTGTTTTGATGTTGAATTCATTGCAGACAAGAAGTCATAATTCAACGAATAGTAAACTGGAGGATCTAAGGTGTTAAGAGAAATTAAAAAAGATACAAGAGTAGAAAATTACGATAGAGTTAGAATCAAAATTGCGTCTCCTGATTCTATTCGTGAATGGTCTTATGGTGAAGTTGTAAAACCGGATACATTAAACTATAGAACATTAAAACCTGAAAAAGGTGGATTGTTTTGCGAAAGAATTTTCGGACCTGAAAAGGATTATGAGTGTTCTTGCGGTAAGTATAAGAAAAAACGTTTTCAGAATACTGTCTGCGACCGTTGTGGAGTAGAAATCACTACTTCTCGAGTTCGCCGCCGTAGAATGGGACATATCGAATTAGCTGTGCCTGTTGCTCATATTTGGTTTGTTAAGAGTATGCCAAGTATATTAGGAACCCTTTTGGGAATGTCTGTTAATAAACTTGAACGTATTCTTTATTACGAATCTTTTGTTGTTCTGAATCCGGGTGATAGTGATTATGAAAATCAAGACCTTATCGATGTAGATGAATATTATGAAATTCGCGACAGAGTTGGACCGGATTTTGAAGCTGTGATGGGTGGCGAAGCTATCAAAGCTCTTTTGGACGATATCAATCTGGAAGATGAAGCTATGAACTTGCGTACCATTATTAAAATGGAAACAAGTAAGCAAAAAAAGCAAAAAGCTATCAAGCGTTTGAAAGTTGTGGATGCATTCCGAAAATCCGGTAATGATCCAAGCTGGATGATCTTGGAAGTATTGCCTGTATTGCCTCCTACTTTGCGCCCATTGGTGCAATTAGATGGTGGTAAATTTGCTACAGCAGATTTCAACGAACTTTATCGCCGTGTAATAACAAGAAATAACCGCCTTAGCGGATTAATAGATATTAATGCTCCGGAAGTGATTTTAAGAAACGAGAAACGTATGCTACAAGAAGCTGTTGATGCTCTTTTAGATAACTCTCGTAAATCTCGTCCGGTGAAAGGTCGTGGTAATCGCCCTCTAAAAGCGCTTGCCGACCAATTAAAAGGTAAAAGCGGACGTTTCCGCCAAAACTTGCTTGGTAAACGTGTGGATTATTCCGGACGTTCTGTAATTATCGTAGGTCCACATTTGAAACTACATCAATGTGGTATTCCTAAAGATATGGCGCTTGAGCTTTTCAAACCTTTCCTTATTGAAAGATTAGAAAAACTTGGACAAGCAGAAAAAACTAAAACAGCTAAGAAGCTAATTGAGAAAAAACGTCCTGAAATTTGGAAAATCTTAGAAGATGTTATCAAAGATTATCCTGTGCTATTAAACAGAGCACCTACACTTCACAAGCACGGTATGCAGGCTTTCTTGCCTACTCTTACCGAAGGTAGAGCTATCGAATTACATCCTCTTGTATGTATCCCATACAATGCCGATTTCGATGGTGACCAAATGGCTGTGCATGTTCCTCTTTCACAAGAAGCTAGAATGGAAGCAAGAGTTCTTATGCTCTCTTCCAGAAACTTGCTCTTGCCTGCAAATGGTAAATTAGCTATGGCTACAAACCAGGATATCGTACTTGGTAACTATTATCTTACCGTGCTAAGATATCCAAAAGCTCCACCTATAGAAAAAATGCCACATTTCAGCTCTCCTGAAGAAGTTATCTATGCTTTTGAACATGATGATTTCATGATACGTAAAGGTAAAGAACAGCTGAAACAAATAGAAGAAAATAGTTTGGAAATCCATACATGGATCCGTGTATTGATCGAAGATAAATTAATAATTACAACTGTTGGTCGTGTAATATTCAACCAGATTATCCCTAAAGAGCTTCCTTACCAAAATGAAACTTTCACAAAGGGAAAATTGAATGATCTTGCAATGGTTATTTTTGAAAAAGTTGGACAATACCGAACAGCAGAATTCCTTGATGACCTTAAGGATTTAGGCTTTAAGTATGCTACTAAAGCCGGTATTACTTTTAGTTCCAGTGATGTTATTTCTCCAAAAGAAAAAGATAAAACTATTAGAAAAACTGAGCGTGAAGTTCAGAAAATTATTGATAGTTATATGAATGGTGAAATCACAGAAACTGAACGTTATAACCGTGTTGTTGATAAATGGAAAATTGCCACTGAACAGGTAACAGATATTCTTATTAAAGAACTTGCTGTCGATAATGGCGGTTTCAACTCTATTAATATGATGTATATTTCCGGTGCCCGTGGTGGTAAAGATCAGATTAAACAGCTTGGTGCTATGCGTGGTTTGATGGACAAACCTTCAAAAGGTACTTCCGATAGTGGAGCTGAAGTAATCGAAACTCCAATTAAATCTAACTTTAAGGAAGGTTTAACTGTACTCGAATACTTTATTTCTACACACGGTGCTCGTAAAGGTTTGGCTGATACAGCTCTAAAAACTGCTGATGCCGGATACCTTACAAGACGTTTGGTTGATGTTGCCCAAAATGCTGTTATTACTGAACACGACTGTGGAACTATTGAAGGTTTCCGCGTTAGTGCACTTAAAGAAGGTTTGGAAATAGTTGAACCTCTTTCTGAGCGCATCAAAGGTCGTACTGCTGCTGAAGATGTTTATGACCCGGTTACTGATATGATTATCTGCCGAGCTAATGAAGAAATTACCAATGAAAAAGCTCTTATGATTCAAAATCATGGTATTAATTCTGTTAAAATTAGAACAGTATTAACTTGCGAAAGCAAACGTGGTATCTGTGCTAAATGTTATGGTAGAAATCTAGGACAAAATAAACCTGTTACAATTGGTGAGCCTGTTGGTGTTGTCGCAGCACAATCTATCGGTGAACCCGGTACACAGCTTACACTTCGTACTTTCCATATTGGTGGTACTGCTTCTACAGATGTTGATCTTGCAGAAGTATCAGCTAACTCAAGCGGTTATGTAAAATTCGAAAAGATGAATACGGTAACCAATAGAAATGATGAAACTATCTCTATCAGTCACCTTGGATTAATTAAAATCCTTAGTCATGATGATGATTCTGTTTTGGAAACATATAAAGTTGAATATGCTGCTACAATTTATGTAAAAGATGGTCAGGAAGTTGTTAAAGATACCAAATTATTCAGTTGGGATCATTACAACAACCCATTGATTGCAACTGCAAAAGGTCTTTTAAAATTTGAACATTTTGAAAAAGATGTAACATATAAAGAAGATTTCAACGATCTTACAGGTTCCAGAGAAATCACAATTATCCAATCTAAGGATAGAAAACTTCAAGCCCAATTTAAAATCATCAAGAATGATGGAACAGAAGTTCTGGTTCCTATTCCTACTGGCTTAAGTGTTGAAGCTGAACCTGATACAATTGTGTACCCAGGTGATGTTCTGGGTAAATCTTCTCGTATGACAGTTAAACAATCTGATATTACCGGTGGTCTTCCACGTATCCAAGATCTCTTTGAAGCACGTGAACCAAAAGAAAAAGCAGTGCTTACAGAAATCGGTGGTAAGGTAACTATTGGTGATTTAACCAAAAGTGGTAGAGCGATTTATGTTGACGCAGGAAACGGTGTTGAAAAAAAATACATCATCTCACCTGGAAAACGTATCATTGTGCACCAAGGTGATATCGTAGAAAGTGGTGATGCCCTTTCCGATGGACCTTTAAGTCCACATGATGTTTTACGTGCTCGTGGTATCGTTCCGGCTCAAATGTTGATCCTTAACGAGATCCAAGAAGTTTACCGTAAACAAGGTGTGAAAATTGATGATAAACATATTGGTATTATTATTCGCCAAATGTTTAAGAAAGTAAAAATCCTTGATCCGGGACATACAATGTTCTTGCAAGGTGAAATAGTAGATAGAAATCAAGTGATGCTCGAAAATAAACGCGTAGAAGAAGAGAGTGGCGAAGGAGCTACTTTTGAGCAGTTATTGTTAGGAATCACCAAAGCTTCATTAATGACAGACAGTTGGCTTTCAGCTGCGTCATTCCAAGAGACAACCAAAGTTCTTACCCAAGCTGCAATCGCAGGTAAAGAAGATCATTTGGAAGGTCTAAAAGAAAGTATCATTATCGGTCATAGAATACCAATCGGTACCGGTACAAAATTCTATAATAATGAAGTTAAGAAAGCGATTGACGAAGGTAAATCGATAGGTGAGATTATCCAACAATTCGCTCATCAAGACGAAAAAGAAGAGCAATTAGAAGAAATTCTTGATTTCTAAATTTGAATAAGAAAAATAGAAAAAATCGGAGGAAAAAGTGCCTACAATTAATCAATTAGTAAGAAAAGGCCGTAAGAAGATCGTTAAGAAGAAAAAGAACAGAGCTCTTTCTTCTTGTCCGCAAAGACGTGGTGTTTGTACTCGTGTATATACTACCACACCTAAAAAACCTAACTCAGCCCTTAGAAAAGTTGCCAGAGTTAGATTAACAAATGGTTTTGAAGTAACAAGCTATATTCCCGGTGAAGGCCACAACTTGCAAGAACACTCAATCGTTCTGGTACGTGGTGGTAGAGTAAAGGATTTGCCTGGTGTAAGATATCACATCGTTCGTGGTGCTCTTGATACATCTGGTGTAGATAACAGAACTCAGTCTCGTTCTAAATACGGAACAAAGAGACCTAAGAAGTAGGAGGATATAGATGTCAAGAAGACGTAAACAGATGGAAAGAGTGATCTTGCCGGATCCAAAATATAAAAATGTTGTTCTTAGTAAGTTTATCAATTCTGTTATGCTTGAAGGTAAAAAATCTTTGGCAGAAAAAATTGTATATGGTGCACTTGATATCCTTGCTGAAAAGACAGGAAAAGATCCTCTTGAAGTATTCTTAGAAGCTTTAGATAATGCAAAACCACTTATCAAAATCGTTTCTCGCCGTATTGGTGGTGCAAACTACCAAGTGCCAACAGAAGTTACTCCTAAAAACGCTCAAGCTATGGCTTTCCGTTGGATTATTAGTATTTCTAGAAAACGTAATGAAAAAACTATGACTGAAAGATTAGCTGCTGAGATTTTAGCATGTTATAAAAAAGAAGGCGCTACAATGAAAAAGCGTGAAGAAACTCATAAAATGGCTGAAGCTAACAAAGCTTTCGCTCACTTTAGATTCTAAAACTTCTTTAAATAAATTAAAAAGCCACAATTTCCATTGTGGCTTTTTTTTTGCTTATTATTTTACCCCGATTTCAAAGTTTTCATATTCCCCCGATTTTTCTAACCATCCTCATTATTAAATTGCTTTTAATTCTTACTCTACCGTATCCTTAATTTTTCTCTTTAAATAGATAAATTAAACTATCGCATTTTCAGATTATTCAAGCAATAGCCCCATTTTCTCGACACATTACGTTTTCTTATCAATAAATTTATCACGAAAAATATAAAAAAGTTTGACACATAAACCTATTCAGGTATTTGTGTACCTGTTTATTAAATTAAAAGCAAAGGAGAAAGATAAATGTCAAAACTAATCAATCTGTCAGAAGCAGCTTCTCTTGCCATCCATGGCATGAGTTTAATTGCAAAAGCTGAAAATTCCAGATTAAATGTGCACAATCTAGCTAATATGTTAGATGCTTCTCCTGCTCACTTAGCAAAAGTTTTCCAAAAATTGAATAAAGCGGATTTAACAACATCCGTACGTGGTCCTGCCGGTGGTTTTGAACTAAAACGACCTGCAGAAGAGATTACATTTTTAGATATTTATGAAGCTATTGAAGGAAAAGTATCCTTGAACCATTGCCCATTGGATAAAAAAAATTGTGCTTTTAAAAACTGTATATTTAAATCAGATTTGAATAGAATCTCAGCTGAAATATTAAATACATATAGGAACATCTCTTTAGCAGATGTATAAAAAAATTTATCTACTATTAGGTATTCAAGTACCTATTAAGGAGTTTATATGATAATTAGAAATTACCAAAAAGAAAACGATATATCTAATCCACACGGCATTAAATCTACTAAGATTTATGATACTAAAAACGCCTTAATAATGCATTTGGAATTAGCTGCTGGCGAAGAATTAAAACCTCATATCACACCTGTTGATGTAGCTTTTTATGTCTTAGAAGGAAAACCTCACATCTTGATTGGTGAAGAAAAAATCCAAGTAAGAAAAGATGATGTTATTGAAAGTCCCAAAAATATAGTCCATTGCATTTATAATGAAACTGATGAAATTGTTCGCGTACTTGTAATGAAACTACCAAAACCGACAGAAAATACAATTTTTGTAAAATAAGGATAAGAAATGAAATATTTTGATAGTAATAATACATTAATGGAAATCGTAGAAAAGTATCCGGAAACTATTCCTGTTTTCACTTCTAATGGTTTTACACAAATGGATGATAAAGCGCAAAGAGAAAAATTTGCAAAATCAATAAACCTGAAAATGGCTCTTATGCTTAAGCAAATTGATTATGATTCTTTTGCGAAACTATTAATAGATTCTATAGAAAACAAAAATAACAATGTAGATGCAACTCTAAATACTGATTCAAACAGTAATTCTAAAGAAAATATAAATGTGGTTGGTCTTTTACCATGTCCGGTTCGTATTCCTTTATTGGAAAGCTTTAACAGATTTATTGATGATTATAAAAAGAATCATTCAATTGAGATTAATCATGAATTAAAAGCTGCTAGCATGGGATTGGATTGGGTAGAAAATAATTTAACAGATGTAGATGATCATAAAGATTTGCCCGATATATTTATATCTGCAGGTTTTGATATGTTTTTCGATGAGAAAATGATTGGAAAATTCAAGAAACAAAACATATTTGCAGATACAACAAAATTAACAAAGTTAAATCCTGAATTTGAAAAAATAAATCTGAAAGATCCTAAAAATCATTATGCAATGATAGGTGTGGTTCCTGCAGTCTTTCTTATTAATAAAAAAGAATTGGGCGACCGAAAAATGCCTACAAGTTGGGCAGATATTTTAGATCCTGCTTTCCAAAAACGTGTTTCACTTCCTGTTGGCGATTTTGATCTCTTTAATGGAATCTTGCTTAATATTCATAAACATTATGGAGATGAAGGCGTGAAGAAATTAGGTCGTAGTTTGTTAGAATCTATGCATCCATCACAAATGGTAAAAAGCAATCGTAAAAAAGATAATAAACCTATCGTAACAATTATGCCGTATTTCTTCACTAAAATGGTTAAAGATAATGGACCAATGGTTGCTGTTTGGCCATCAGACGGAGCTATTATTAGTCCTATTTTTATGCTTTCCAAGCAAGATAAATTAGAAAATCTACAGCCTGTGATTGATTTCTTTGCTTCCAAGGAAGTTGGAGAAATTCTCTCTCATAGCGGCTTATTCCCATCAGTTCATCCTGATGTAGATAATCATATTCCAACAGAAAACAAATATATGTGGTTAGGTTGGGATTATATCTACAATAATGATATCAGTGCATTAATTAAGCATTGTGAAAATTTATTCGAAACTGAGATAGCTCAGTAAGGAGAGTAAAAATGAATCTAGTAACTGTATCAGGTCCACCCTCATCAGGAAAAACAGCTGTTATTCTAAAAACAATTGAATCTTTGCAGAAACAAGGATTGAAAGTAGCTGTAGCTAAATTTGATTGTCTTTATACAGATGATGATGAGATCTACAAGAAAGCAGGAATTCCTGTAAAAAAGGGTTTATCCGGAGCTCTTTGTCCCGATCATTATTTTATTAGTAATATCGAAGAGGTTACTAAATGGGGCGTTGATAACGGTTTTGATATCCTTATCAGTGAATCCGCCGGACTTTGTAATCGCTGTTCTCCTTATATTAAGGGAATTAAAGCTATTTGCGTAATTGATAATCTTAGCGGAATTAATACTCCCAAGAAAATCGGTCCAATGCTAAAATCTGCTGATATTGTGATAATAACTAAAGGTGATATTGTTTCTCAAGCAGAACGAGAAGTTTTTGCCAGCAGAGTAAACACGGTAAATCCAGCTGCTACAATCATGCACATCAATGGACTCACAGGTCAGGGTAGTTATGAACTTTCCACTTTGTTATTCAATGAAAAAGATAACATAAATACTCTTGTAGGAAAAGAACTACGTTTTCCAATGCCAAGTGCTTTATGCTCATATTGTCTTGGAGAAACTCGTATTGGTGAAAACTTCCAAATGGGTAATGTTCGCAAGATGAATATGGATGATTAAGAGGAATCAAATATGAATTTTACAAAAGATAATATTCGATCTAAAAAAATAGCAGATCTGTTAGCTGAATACCCCTTCCTAATTAATTTCTTTTCAGATAACAACTTAAATATCTCGGGAAAGGAAAATCTTAGCTTGGAAGAATATTTCGCTACATTTGACTTAGATGATATTGAAAATAACGCTATTGATATTGAACTCAATTTTCAGCAAATCGCCGAATTCATCAATCAGATGATAGCATTTTTAGGACAAGATGAAGATAAAGTGAAATCTGTAACTATTAAACCGGGAACAGATAAAAACGGTAATCCTGAAAATTTCGAAAATTTGGAAATCAAACAAGGTGAAATTATCTGTATCGTAGGACCTACCGGCTCCGGCAAGAGCCGTTTGTTGGCTGATATTGAATGGGTAGCTCAGAATGATACTCCAACTTCAAGAACTGTGCTAATTAATAATGACATCCCTGATAAAAAATGGAGATTTTCATCCTCCGATAAATTAGTAGCTCAACTTTCCCAAAATATGAATTTTGTGATGGATCTTTCGGTTTCTGAATTTATTGAACTTCACGCCGAAAGCCGCTTAGTTGAAAATCGTGAGGAAATAATAAAAAAAATCATCGATAAGGCAAATGACTTAGCCGGAGAAAAGTTCGCTCCCAACACACCAATTACCAGTCTTTCCGGTGGACAATCTCGTGCATTGATGATTGCTGATACTGCTATCTTATCAAAATCTCCCATAATCTTAATTGATGAGATTGAAAACGCAGGTATAGATCGCAAACGAGCTCTTAAACTGCTTTTATCTGAAGATAAAATTGTTTTAATGGCTACTCATGATCCCATTTTAGCTTTAATGGGGGACAAACGTATCGTGATCAAAAACGGTGGAATTCATAAAATTATTGAAACAACAGAAGATGAGCGATCTATTTTAAGCACTTTGGAAGAGATGGACAAAACGTTGTTATCATACCGAACAAAATTACGTAACGGTGAACGAATTAATTAAAAAAAAATATAAAAACAAAAGGAGATTATTATGCACGACGGATGTAGTGGAAGCTTTGAAAATGGAAAACAAACTGTTGATAAAGTAAGACAAATGGGATTTTCAGAACAACCAATGCCAATGCCACTTGAAATAGAATGTGAATGCGGCGAATCTTTTGAAATGTATAGTTTTGAGGATAAATGTCCCCACTGTGAAATGGTTTATGGTGTAACTCCATGCCATGCTTTTGACGCAGCTAATGTAAAAGCAGCAGGGAAAAATTATTAACTGATTTTATCCCTTGACGAAAAAAGTTGTAATTGTGATTTCTTGGCTAAATATTATTCGATTATTGATGGGCCAAATTTTGAAATTTATTCAAATGTAAATTAATAATATAAGATTTATAGGAGCATGAAATGAAGTTAGTTAAATTCAAGATTAACGCAGTAAGCGAAAGCCCAACAAGAACAGTTGTATCTGCTAGAGATTTTAAAATGGTTATTGATGAACCAAAAAATTTAGGCGGTGATGATACAGGAGCTAATCCGGTTGAGTTTCTTTTAGGGGCTCTTTCAGGTTGCTTAAATGTAGTTGGACACATGGTTGCAAAAGAGATGGGTTTTGACTTCCATGGAATGGAAATTGATATTGAAGGCGGATTGAACCCTGCAAAATTTATGGGTATGCCTTCAAAAGAAAGAACCGGTTACCAATATATAGACGTAAAAATTCGCCCGAATGCAAATGTAGATGAAGAGACTTTAACAAAATGGGTAAAAGCAGTTGAAGAACGTTGTCCGGTAAGTGATAACATCGGAAATGCAACCCCTATTTCAATCGATTTAAGTCATAAATAGTTAATCATAAGGTCAAATGTCTGATTAAAAAAAAATTAAAATGTTAACAAACTAAACGAAAGTAAAAAAGGAGAAAATCATGAGTATGTTCTGTTATCAGTGTCAGGAAACTCTTGGCAACAAAGGTTGTACCGTTAATGGTATATGTGGAAAAAAAGAAGATGTAGCTAATCTTCAGGATTTATTAATCTATACTTTAAAAGGAATTTCAATTTATAGAATCAACATCCCAATAGAAGTTAGAGAAGAAAATGCAAAAGCATGTGAAGGTGTAGATAAATTTATCGTTGAAAGCCTTTTCTCAACAATTACAAATGCTAATTTTGATAGAAATTTCTTTATCAAACAAATCAAAGCAGGTATCGAAATCAGAGAAACAATTAAAGGTTTCTTAAAAGATCAAGAAATTCAATTTGGTGATCATGATGCTGCTACATTCACAATCACAGATGAAGACATCGATGCAAAAGCTGCTACAGTTGGTATCTTAACTACTGAAAACGAAGACGTTCGTTCATTACGTGAACTTACTATTTACGGAATTAAGGGTATAGCTGCTTATTATGATCATGCTGCTAGATTAAATAAAAAACAAAAAGAGCTTATCATGTTTATGGAAAAAGCTTTTGTTGCAACTATTGATGATTCTAAAACAGTAGATGAACTTGTTGCTCTTGTGCTTGAAACAGGTAAATATGGTGTTGATGCAATGGCATTACTTGATGGAGCAAATACTTCAGCTTACGGTAATCCTGAGATTACAGAAGTCAATATTGGCGTAAGAAACAATCCTGCTATCCTTATTTCAGGTCATGATTTAAAAGATATGGAAGAACTTCTTGAGCAAACAGCCGGAACTGGCGTTGATGTTTATACTCATGGTGAAATGCTTCCTGCAAACTACTATCCTGCTTTCAAAAAATATGATCACTTTGTTGGAAACTACGGTAATGCTTGGTGGCTTCAAGATAAAGAATTTGATTCATTCAACGGAGCTATTATCCTTACTACAAACTGCTTGGTTCCACCAAAAAAATCTTATATTGATAGAGTTTTCACAACTAACTCTGTTGGATTTGATGGTGTAAAACACATTCCTGAACCTGAAGAAGGAAAACAAAAAGATTTCTCTGAAGTAATAGCTCTTGCTAAAACTCTTCCATCTCCAACTGAAATTGAAACTGGCTCTATCGTTGGTGGATTTGCTCACGAACAAGTTTTTGCTTTAGCTGATAAAGTAGTTGATGCTGTAAAAACAGGTGCTATTAAGAAATTCGTAGTTATGGCTGGTTGTGATGGTCGTCAAAAAGGCAGAAGCTATTATACAGATTTTGCTCAAGCTCTTCCTCAAGACAGTGTTATCCTTACTGCCGGTTGTGCAAAATTCCGTTATAACAAATTAAATCTTGGCGATATCGGTGGAATTCCAAGAGTTTTAGATGCAGGACAATGTAACGACAGTTATTCTCTTGTTCTTATCGCTCTGAAATTAAAAGAAATATTTGGTTTAGAAGATATTAATGAATTACCAATTGTCTATAACATTGCATGGTATGAGCAAAAAGCTGTAATCGTATTATTAGCTCTCTTATACCTTGGTGTAAAAAATATCCATCTTGGACCAACACTTCCTGCTTTCTTATCTCCAAATGTAGTTAAAGTATTGGTTGATAACTTCGGCATCGGTGGAATCACTAATGTAGAAGATGATATCAAAACTATGATTGGATAATTTATTCTGAATTAAACCGGAATTCTCTACGGCTCAGCTTTATGTTGAGCCGTTTTTTATTATTTATGAATAATTTTTTATCAATTTTATTTGCCACTAACAAATTTTTCAATATATTAATAATATAACATCGTTTTAGGAGAAGTACAAAATTATGAAAAAAGTTATAGTATTCAGTACACCAACTTGTAGTTGGTGCAGAAAATTAAAATCTTATCTTAGAGAAAACAAAATTCGTTTCACAGATGTTGATGTTTCCCGTGATAAAAAAGCCTTGAAAGATATGATCCGTAAGACAGGTCAACAAGGTGTTCCTCAAATGTGGATAGACAATCGTCCCGTTGTGGGATTTGACAAAAGAAAGATTGATAGACTTCTAAACTTAAAATAACCGCACTAAAAAATATGTTCTTGCAGATTAATTTGGATTTTCTAAATTAGTGTGCAATTAATTATTGCAACCGTTATCTCAAAAAAAAAGGAGAATTTTATGATGACCGATATTGAAATAGCTCAAAAAGCTAAAATGGAACACATTAATGAAATCGCCGCAAAAGCCGGCCTCTCACCTGATGATATTGACCTTTATGGAAATAATAAAGCCAAAATTAAATTATCAACAATTAAACGTTTGGAAAACAAACCTCATGGGAAATTAATATTAGTCTCAGCAATTACGCCCACTCCGGCCGGAGAAGGAAAAACTACTACCTCAATTGGTCTTTCAATGGCAATAAATAAATTAGGTAAAAAATCTATAGTAGCTATTAGAGAACCATCTTTAGGACCTGTATTTGGCATTAAAGGTGGAGCTGCAGGTGGTGGATATTCTCAAGTTCTTCCAATGGAAGATATAAATCTTCATTTCACCGGAGATATGCATGCAATTACCTCCGCCAATAATAATTTGGCTGCACTAATAGACAATAGCATCTATAATGGTAATCCTTTTAGGATTAATCCCAGAACAGTTACATGGCAACGTGTAATGGATGCAAATGATAGAGCTTTGCGTAATGTAGTAATCGGATTGGGTGGTAAAACTCAGGGTGTTCCTCGAGAAGATGGTTTTGATATTACACCGGCTTCAGAGATAATGGCAATTTTATGTTTATCAAATGATTTAAAAGAGCTAAAAGAAAGAATTGGTAACATCACAGTAGCATATACTTACGACAACGAACCGGTAAGAGTTAAAGATATGGGATTTGAAGGTGCAATTACTGCATTATTAAAAGATGCATTAAAGCCAAATCTTGTTCAAACAATTGAAAACACTCCGGCTTTTGTTCATGGTGGTCCATTTGCTAATATTGCTCAGGGTGCAAATAGTATTCTTGCAACAAAAACAGCTTTACGACTTTCCGATTATGTTGTTACAGAAGCAGGATTCGGCTTTGATCTTGGAGCGGAAAAATTCTTTGATATTGTGTGCCCTTACGGTGGATTCTGTACTTCTGCAGTAGTTTTAGTAGCTACAGTAAGAGCTTTGAAACATCATGGTGGAGTAAAAATTAAAGATTTGAACAAACCAAACTTGGAAGCATTGGAAAAAGGTTTGGAAAACTTAGGAAAACATCTCGAAAGTATCAAGAAATTCGGATTAGAATCTGTAGTGGCAATCAACAAATTTGCTGCAGATACGGAAGAAGAACTTCAAATGGTTAAAGAATTTGCAGCAAAATATGGTTTTGGTGCAAGTATTGTAGATTATTGGGGCAAAGGTTCTGAAGGTGGTTTGGAATTAGCTCAGGAAGTTATTGACCTAATTGATGAAGGTATCTGCAAGCAAAAGAGATTGTATGATTGGGAATTGCCTGTACAAGACAAAATATTAAAAGTTGCTCAAGACATTTATGGTGCAGAAAAAATAGATTTTACCAGTGAGGCAAAAAAAGATCTGAGAAAGATTAAGAAATACGGTTATAATAATTTACCAATATGTATTGCTAAAACTCAAAAATCTTTATCTGACAACCCTAAATTATTAGGTCGCCCAAAAGATTTCTTGGTAACAGTAAGACGAATACTTCTTGCTTCCGGAGCTGGTTTCTTAATCCCTATTACAGGTGAAATAATGAGAATGCCAGGTTTACCGGCAAAACCTTCTGCTTTGAATATTGATATTGATGATGAAGGAACTATTAGCGGATTATTCTAGTAAATCCTTCTTATAAAAAAAGATACAATGCGCAGTTGAAAATTTCTTCTGCGCATTTTTTTTATTTAAATTGACTAAAATAATTAGATAAGAAAAATCCTTTTTTAGATAGGAGGAAGAAATGAGAAATTCTGATTTAACTGACGAAAAAATTCTGGAGGGGTTGTTACAATTTTCCAAAGGTATGATAGAAGGAGAAGATGGAAAAGCGCTAATTTCCAAATATCAATATGCTTTAGATAAAATCACACCTTCCCTAATGATTAAAATGGAAAATAAACAACTAACCAGTGGCATTTCACCTGCGAAGATAAAAAAGAGTATTGAGAAAATGATGAATGTTTTCCATGAGCATCTAAAAAATTATAAATGGGAGAAACCGGGAGAAGGTCATCCTATCTACTACTATATGCAAGAAAATCGAGAATTAGAGAAATTATTAGATTTAATCAAAGAATCTCTTGCTGCCAAAGATTTTAAGAAAGTAAAATTTCTACTTCCTAAACTTGCCGAAATTGAAAATCATTATATACGCAAAGAAAATATCCTTTTCCCATACTTGGAACGCATCTGGGAAGATTATCTTCCTTTACAGGTAATGTGGTCTCTTCATGATGATATTCGCAATAAATTAAAAATCCTTCAAGATTTAACAAATAATTCAGATGATTTTACTCCTAAATTTATCGAAGAAATTGGTGAGCTTTTTTTCCTTATGTATGGTATGATCTTCAAAGAAGAATTAGTAGTTTTCCCTAAAGCTATGGAAACAATTAAAGCAAAAGAAACTTGGGACAAAATACAAAATCTATCAGAAGAATTAGGATATTCCTATATCGAAGCACCACAAAACGAAAAACCTAATTCTAGATCTAACGGTTTCACCGATCTATTTTGGAAAGTTGAAACAGGTGAATTGGATTTCAAACAAATTGACCTTCTTCTTAACCATTTGCCAATAGATATAACTTTCGTTGATGAAAACGATGAAGTAAGATATTTTTCACGCGCCAAAGATCGCTTTTTCCCACGTTCACCGGCAATTATCGGTAGGAAAGTTCATAATTGTCATCCTCCGGAAAGTGTGCATATTGTAGAGAAAATAATTTCTGAATTTAAAAAAGGTAATCGTAATGAAGCAAAATTTTGGTTTCACATGAAAGGGAAATTTATCCTAATACGTTACTTTGCTATGCGCGACGAAGCCGGAAATTACAAAGGCGTGTTAGAGGTAGGTGAAGATATCACTGAAATAAACCAAATTTCAGGAGAACAAAGATTACTTGATTGGGAATAATCCTTATTAAGCAGGAAGTTTTAAATTAATGATGCTGAGAATCTTTTTCAGAATTAATTAAAAATAGTCATAGGAAAATAAAATATATTAGAAAAAGCAAAGAGGTTATAATCTCTTAAAATCTATAGTGTTGCTTCAAAAGCAAAATCAAAAAAAAAGGAGAAAACAATGAGAAAGGATTATTTGATTATTCTAGTAGATCTAAGAAAAGAAGAAGCTGTTACTATCCAAAAAATACTCACAGAGTGGGGTTGCTTCATTAAAACCAGATTAGGATTACATGATGATGTTCTGGCTAATTGCAGTCAGGCAGGTACTATTTTCCTAGAATTAGTAGGCAGTAAAGATAAGCATGAGGAGCTTGTTAGGAAATTAAACTTAGTAAAACATGTAACTGCAAAATTGATAACACTTGAAATCTAAGGGGGCAAAATAATTCTTCTTGACAATTCAGGTATTGTTTTACCTAAATAGTCACGTGTACATTAATTCTTATCTAAAGCTCGTGCTGATGCACTTGATGTAGATTGGAAATAAATAATTTTTTTTATGCAAAATAAATCCTTAGAAGTAGGATAAATAATCTAACTTCAAGGGATGGAAAAATTTGCTATGCTTTGCGATAGCTAGATCTCCATCTCTATGTAGTTAGTGATGGAGAT
>JAMOPB010000007.1 GCA_027064945.1 Candidatus Cloacimonadota bacterium | reverse complement strand
TTTCCAAATTGGAAATAAATCTATCAGCGTTTACCAATTTTGCTGCACGTATCACATCTTCTCTTGTAGCTTTCTTATAACCGTAAGATATATTGTCGGCAATCGTTCCACTAAAAAGATGCGGAGTTTGCAGCACATAGCCCAAATTTGAGTGCAGCCATAACATCGATCTTTTGCGATAATCTACATTATCAATAAGAATTCTACCGGAGATCGGTTCATAAAAGCGGCAGGCAAGATTTACGATTGTACTTTTACCCGAGCCTGTTTCACCAACCAAAGCTATAGTTTCTCCGGCTTTGACATGCAAATTGAAATTTTGCAAAATCGGTTCTTCAGAAGTATAATAAAATTCAACATTTTCAAACTTGATCTCACCTTTGATGTCAGGCCAATTTTCTTTTTTGGAATTCATCAAATCACCAAATTGTTGGCTAATTTGTGAATTATCTTTAATTGTTGGCGTTTCTTCAAGCATAGAGAAAATTCTTTCTGCAGAAGCTTGAGCATTTTGACTTTCGGCAAACAAACGTGCTAACTCTCTTAAAGGTTCAAAAAACTGTACTGTATATGAAATAAAGGCAACTAAAGTTCCATATGAAAGTGCATTGGCAACAACTTGATTCCCACCAAACCACAAAGCTAAACCTGTTCCAATCGAACCAAGCGTTAACGTAGCCGGCAGATATAAAGAAGATAATATTGCAGCACGAACGCTTGAGCTATACATTTGATCCGTATTTTTCTGAAACTCTTTTAAATTTTCAGTTTCTCGAACCAATGTTTTTGTGGTAATTGCCCCATTGATACCTTCATTAAAAGAAGCAGATATTTTGGAATTTGTTTTCCTTACCTCTCTATAAGATTTAAGAATTTTTGTTTGGAAAAAATAACTAATAACTGCCAATACAGGAACAACAGCAAGAGTTATCAAAGCTAATTTCCAGTTTAGAACCAGCATCACAATCGAAGTTAACAACATTGCTGCAAATCCCCAAACAAAATCAATTACGCCCCAGGATATAAACTCTCCTAACCTACGGCAATCGGATGTAAGCCTTGCCATTATCCAGCCGATAGGTGTTTTATCATAATAATCGAAAGATAATTCCTGCAGATGATAAAAGCCTCTTTTCCGAATATCATAGCTTAATGAAGTCTCCATTCTACCTGCCCTTTCAATAAAAAAGTAAACGATTAATATTTGGAATATCACTAATAAAAAATATCCGACTGCAAAAAATTTCAGCCCTTCAATTTTTTTGGGAATGATAAAATTATCAATCGCATATCTGCTCATTAGGGGAAAAGCAATATCGGTGAAAGCGAGAAGTGTCATCAATGCTCCCATGGAAAATAAAACTTTCTTATAAGGCTTGCAAAAATGCCACAATTTTTTCCAAAGCAATAAATCAAATCTCTTATTATATTCTTGTTCTCTAAATACACTCATAATCTAATTTCCTATTTATTCTCTTAAAATTCATTATCTAAATTATTTTGGATATTCCAAACTCTTTGGTATAATCCCGGTTTTTTACTAAGCTCGTCATGCGTTCCGCATTGAGTTATCTCTCCATTTTCCAAAACTAAAATCTTATCAGCTTCCATCAAGGTGGATAAACGATGTGAGATTATAAATGTTGTTACATTTTTACTTCTCTCTGATAATCGTTTCCTAATTGCAGCATCTGTTTCTGTATCTACAGCACTCAAGGAATCATCGAAAATAAGAATATCAGAATCATTTATTACAGTTCTGGCAATTGCCAATCTCTGTTTTTGACCACCTGAAAGTGTTACACCTTTCTCACCAACAGCGGTTTGATATCCATTATCGAAACTTTTAATTACTTCATGAATACTGGCTATTTTTGCCGCATGCTGAATATCTTCTATTTTGGCATTTTGCTTTGACAGAGCGATATTATCCGCTATTGTTCTGGAAAATAAGAAAGGTTCTTGCAAAACAATTCCCACCTTCTTACGCAAACTTATTTTGCTAATTTGCTTTAATGGCTTTCCATCAAGAAAAATTTCGCCCGAATTCGGTTCAAATAATCCGGGAATAAGATTCACCAAAGTAGATTTCCCAGCTCCGGTAGGACCAAGTATGGCAACGGTTTCGCCCGCTTTCACTTTAAATGAAACATTCTTTAGAACCATTTTATTTTCTTTATATCCAAAACTCACATTTTTAAATTCCAGATTTCCTTTTATGTTTCCCAATTTTTCTCCGGAAAATATATCTTCAATCTTTGTTTGGAAAATTTCATCGATTCTTTCTATGGAAACCAATGCTTTCCCCATATCGGTAAGTACTCTTCCCATCTGACGGATAGGCCATAATAACATTCCGATATAGGTAGAAAATGCTAAAAATGTACCTAAACTAATCTTTCCGGTTGCCGCAAAATAAGTTCCTAATATCACTACCGAACTAATCTGAGCCATGCTGATAAAATCACTGCTTGCCCAATACAATGCCAACAATCTGATTAGTTTATATGTTTTATCACGGTACTGAGTATTTTTTTCGTCGAATTTTTCTATTTCCTGTTTCTGTTGTGCAAAAGCTCTTACCACTCTTACTCCTGACAAATTTTCTTGCAAAACAGTTGAAAGTTCACCTTCAGTTTCATCTGCTTCCTTAAATACTTTTCGCACTTTTTGGAAGAAAATAAAAGCAAAGAAAAATAAAACAGGCACCAATGTAATTGAAATCAATGTTAATTTCACATTCATCGGTAGCATGAATGATAGTGCAAAAATAATCATGAAGATTGCTCTTCCAACTTCCACAAATTGTATAGCCAAAAATTGTCTTATCGTATCTAAATCCGATGTACAACGCTGAATAAGATCTCCTGTTTTCACTTTGCTATAATAACTGTAAGGCAAAAACTGAAGATGCTCGTAAAGGTCATCACGTAAATTCTTGATAATTGATTCCGATGCAATTGCTGACCAACGCCCTTTAAGGTAAGTAAACAAACCCCTGATTAGAGTAAGAAAAACTAATACAACAGCTGTTAACCATAATTTTTCAACTAAAAACTCTCTCCCACCGATTTTTACGAAAATCTTTTCGAAAAAAGGAGCAAGCCAACCGCTTATTTCTAAAGGTTGGTCGCCAATTATTGAATCAATTGTAACTCTAAGAACCAATGGCCATAAGAACTGAATAAAGGCAGCAACACCAATTGACAATATCGCCATTAGATAAAGGAGGCGATATCCTTTCATATATTCCCAAAGTAATTTTATTTTATTCATTCTGATATTCCTTTTCCACTAACTTTATTTTTTTGTAATCCCAATATACTCTCTAATCCTATTTAAAATAATAATAATATGCATCTTATTATTTAAATATCTTTATTATATATTACTTCTTAAATGCTTATATTCTTCTGCCTTAACAACCAGCATAGCAATCTGTTTTGGCAAATAAAAAAAGCCTGCAGGTATTCCCACAAGCTTTGTGTAATCTAAAATTATTTAGATACAAAAATAGTGAGAACATCCGTTATTTGAAAACTTCCGATCTCACTATCTAAAAAAATATATGTATATGACCTTAGGCTATTGATAGCTCTTACAAGGATAATAAATTATTTGTATAAATTTTATGATACTAGATCAGAAATTATTTGCGGCCAACGCCTATAAATACATTAATCATTTCTAAAACCTCCTGTTTTTTATTTATGAATTGAAAAAAATTATAAAAGTTTTTGCAGTCAAGACCTTTCTTTTTATTAATTTCAAATTTCAGCATAACCATTACCGGACATTATATCCGATAACTTATCTATATACAAACAGTTACATTGTTTCATTTTACTCAAGAATCCCGGGAAATATTTTTTTGTGAAAATTTTTTCCCGTTAAATAATCTAAATATTCCTTATACGATTTAAAAATCTAATTCATCTTCTTTACTCAAACCAAAGCTACTTAAAAATTCATCTATTTGAGAATCAGATATTTCTTCAGCTTTTTTAATTGGAATATGAATATCCATCTGCGAATCTTCTTCCCCAAATTTAAAACGTGAGTCATACCACTCAAGCTCATCAGCTTCAGCAAGATCATATCCACTTGCAGGAAGCCATTCATTATAGATATAGTCATATGTTTCGTGTAATTCATCCAAAGAGCCTGTATGAGTAAAAACAGCTACTGTTGTTTTAGGAATCTCATGATATATCATACCTTCAGGAATGATTGAATCATCTTTTACAACAACACCCGCTAGATAACTAAAACTTCCTGATTCATCAAAATCCTCACCTTCATATAAACAAATTCCCAATGAGCATTCCGGTACAGCCACTTCATCCAATTCTATCATTCTAGGAATAAATTTGTTCCATAACTCAGGAATTTTATTTTCTTCTACAGTAGTTCGAATTTTCATTCCAACCACTTTTAAAGGTTCTCTTTCTACTATTACTACTTCCATTTGTTTCTCCTTTTGGATAATCTATTCGCCTAACATAATAAATAGTTGTTGATGTCAATTCTAATTTCTACCCAAAAAAATCAATCTCTTTTGTTTTATGAATTCGAGGGGAAATCGATTTTGCGGATTTTTTTTGTCCACGGATTGCACGAATAAACACGAATTTTTGATTATTTATAGTTTATGGTTTGTGGTTATGTGTTTCCAATTCAAAATTCAGAATTCAAAATTCAAAATTAAAATTCATAACCTTTCCCATTTCACTTAT
>JAMOPB010000006.1 GCA_027064945.1 Candidatus Cloacimonadota bacterium | reverse complement strand
GAGTATACTATGCAGAAAATGTGCCAAACAAAAAAAATAGCTCAATTTTCATTGAGCTATTTAGATTTTATAGAAGTTATGATTACTTAATAATTGTGCAACTATTACAATCTACATCTTTTCCATCTATTTTTAGTTTATATAAATAGTTTCCTGAAGCTAAAGGCAGATTGTTTTTATCTAATCCGTTCCAATAAATTTTCTGATGTTTTGCTGACTTTTCAGTTAAATTTAGAATTTTAATGATTTGTCCTTTAGTATTGAAAATATCAATTGATGCTTTTTCAAAATCATCGGCCGGTAGATTAAAGGCAAAAGTGGTTGATATTCCTCTTGTTCCGATAGAACTAAATGGATTTGGGAAATTACTTAAAACCAATTTTTCCAATAAAAGTTCATCATTTGCGTTAGATGGATCAAATAGAAAACTAACTTCAATAGCATCTGATTCACAACCATTTTGATAAACGGCAGATACTGCAATCGTGTATTCTTGTCCCGGTTCAAGTGGGCCGAAGCTAGCGGTTGTTGAATTGGTTTCGAATGTATCTTCTTGGAAAGAAATAAGATAGAGGTATAGTTCGCTATCGCTTCCGGCTTCAGGTGCTTCCCAAGTTACAGTTACTGTTAAATCAGAAATAGAATAATCTAAGTTTTGAGGAGGATTAGCAATTGGAGCGATAAATTCATATTCAAAAAGTTCTGAATCACCTTCTTCATATTGTGCTACAATTCCCAACGTAAAAGGATATTCAGGAAGTTCGTCAAAGGCGAATGAATTTTCTGTAATCATGTCAGCAATAAGATCACCATCTCTAAAAAGTTGATATCCAAGAAAAGATGCATGAGTATCATAGGCAGGTTCCCATGAAAATTCCAAAGGATTATTGCTGATAATTTCCAAAGAATCTACAGGAGCTAAGATGGAGAGAAATGGTTGATAAATGATAACTCCATTTGAAACTAATCTCTCTTCAATATCGGATTGATTATCATTATCCCAAACATTATTTTGAGCATAAATTTCAGTTGAGCTAACATTGTTTATATTATATGGTGTGCCATCAAAAAAAACATTATTATAGATTTGGTTAAATCCATCATCTTGGTCGGTATAATTTTCCAAATTCCCTAAATTAACAGTTGCATTTGCAGCTAAATAGAATCCGCAGTAGTTACCATAAACTTCGTTATAAGTAAATTCAGCAGTCGCTGTTGCTCCATAAAGCATTACACCGGCGCCACTGTTTGCATCATTTTCGATAAAATTATTTCTGATAATATTATTATGATAAAAACCCTGAGCACCATATACATAAACACCTGTCAGGTTTTCTTCGATAAGATTATTTTCTACAATCGGAGCAATATCATCCAACGCATAAAAATTCACAGAGGTGAGCCCTTGTTTTCCATTATTATGAATCCAATTATTTGTAATTGTAGGACTGCAACTATTTGCATCACTTTGAATAGAAAGTTGGATTGCTCCATAATAGTTTTCGCCTGTTCCGCAATTATAGATTTCATTATTATCTATTAATGCATTTGATTGATCTACTATAAGAATTCCGGATTGAATACAATTATGAATAATGCTATTAGTAACGCTCATTTCTACAGGATTTGGAGTTGATAAACCGGATAAATTTATTGCTTCTTGATGATCAAAAAATTCGCAATGATCGATTATTACTTTGGAATTTATTGCGTGAATTCCATTATCATTAATGTCATTTGTATTGGAAATAATACAATACACAAACTCGCTGGTTTCATCGCTTCCATCTGTATTCAAGCGAATTCCGCCCCAATATAATCCATCCAAACCTGAAAAGACGATAGGATTTTCTTCATTTCCAATTGCGGTAATACTACCATTTACATTTATCTGGTAATAACCATCGGAAATGATTTGAACTCCTGCTTCAATTTCCACGTTACTTCCTGATGGAATAATTACTTCGCCTACAAGATGATAAGGGCTGTTTTCCAAATTTAAATTTCCTGATATATTTCCACTGATATCTTCAGAAAATAAATTTAAAGTAAAGAAAACGAATAATAAAACAAAAACTTTGTTTTTCATGATTTCTCCTATTATTTTGAATTAATTTTTTTCTTTTTTAAAGCCGGAACAATAACCAATAATATAATTGCGATAAGAGCTATAATTGCTCCAATCCAACCTAATAAAGATAGAATGGAAACAATAATTGCAGCTATAAGAACGCCTAAGAATATAAAGATGATTGATTTAAAGAAAGATAAACCAAACAGATATGCAGCTAATGATCCTGTCCATGCGCCGGTTACTGGAAGCGGTATAGCTACAAACAGCATTAAACCAAGTTCTTCATATTTTTCAATTACAGCACCTTTGCGTCTGGTTCGAGCAAAAAGAGCATCTAACATTTTTTTCAAAATTGGAACTTTTGAGAATAGATTTGTGATAAAATTAAAAAAGAGCAAGATAAAAAAGATTGGAACCATATTTCCGGCAACAGCGATGGGGAAGACTTTCCAAAGAGGTAATTCGTAAGTAATTAATCCGATTGGAATAGCACCTCTTAGTTCAAAAATCGGAGTCATTGAAATGAGGAAAACTTTTGTTTCGTCACTAACATTTATATGATTAATTTTACTTTTGATGTTTGCTTTGATTCCATGTTCCGATTCATTGGCAAAAAGCGATAGATGAATAATGAGTAAAAAAATAACTAAAAATAAGATGGTAGTTTTTCTCATGATTTCCAACCTAATTTCCCGACTAAAGGAACAAATGTGCATATATCATGCATTGTGTGGATATAATCTCCATCTTTTTCGACTACCTTATGCAACTGTTGTTGTGAATTATCTCCGGTTGGAATTATTATAATTCCTCCAGGGCGTAATTGTTGCAACAGGCTAATAGGAATTTCAGGAGCGCCAGCACTTACAATTATTCTATCAAATTTAAGATCTTCTTCTATCCAACCCATTGATCCGTCATGAACAGAAAAATAGATATTTTCATATTTTAATTTATCTAAAATTCTTTTTGCTCGGGAACTTAAGATTTTTATTCGTTCAACTGTGAAAACTTCTTCAGCAATTTCTGCTAATAATGCTGTTTGATATCCGGAGCCTGTGCCAATTTCCAAAATACTGCAATCTCGATTAATTTCTAATAATTGCATCATTTTTGCTACGATGTAAGGTTGCGAAATTGTTTGATTTTCACCGATAGTAAGCGGTGTGTCACTGTAAGCTAAATATTTTATATTATCAGCCACAAAATCTTCTCTTGGAATTTTAGAAAAAGCGTTCAATACATTTTTATCTATGATATCACGAGCAATAAGTTGCTCTTCGATCATTATTTTTCTTTGATCGGAAAATTTCATTTTTTCTCAACCCATTTTTTTATTTTCTCATAAGAATCATGCTTAGTGAAATTTGGTGTGATTGGAGTGATTGAAACATAATTGTCAAATACGGCAGCAGAATCTGTATTTTCTTCATTTTGCCAAACCGGACGATCACCGCCAACAAAGTAAAGTGTTTCACCATCGGCATTTTTCTCTTCTCGAACAAAGTTATAATATTTTCTATGACCTGTTTGAGTGGCTTTTATTCCTTTTATTTCACTATATTCTATATTTGGAACATTTATATTTAATGCTTCATTTTCTCCAATAAGTTTATGGATTTCATCGTCCAAAAGATCTGCCATAATCTTTGCTGCTGTTCGGAAATTTTGATTTTCATAATCCGTAATAGAGATTGCAATTGAAGAAAATCCTAAGAACATTGCTTCTAATGCAGCTGCAACAGTTCCGGAATACAACACATCTTCACCCATATTCGGACCTGAATTTATTCCTGAAATAACAAGGTCGATTGATTTATCGAAAACTACTTGAGAACCTAAAATCATGCAATCACTCGGTGTGCCGTTTATTGCGTAACGATTTTCTCCAAATTTGGTAAATTTCATTGGTTTGAAAAGTGAAATTGAATGTGATGTTGCACTTTGTTGAGTTAATGGAGCTACTACGATAATCTCATGTCCACGCTCTTTTAATTCGGTTTCCAAAGCTTTTATTCCATCAGCCTGAATACCGTCATCATTGGTTAATAATATTTTCATTTTATATCCCTTAAATTTTATGTGTTTTTATTAAAAAATTCATAGCAGACAATTTTTATAAAATTCCATATATCCCTAAAATGTGAAATATAGCTAACTTCATCATTATAGATTGTTGCAATTGGAACAAATTCAAACTTACTATGTAATTTAGCTAATTTCAAAATTATCTCGGTTTCAAATTGATAGCGTTCAGATCTAAACGTCATATCTTTTAATGGTTTTAATCTATGCAATCGATAACCGGATTGAGAATCTAAAATTTTATGCTTTGCAACCATGGAAACAATTTTGCTAGTAGTGGAATTACTAAAAATTCTAGCCCATGGCATTGTCTTTAATGTAAAATTTCTAGCACCGATAATCAAATCAGCATCTGTTTCAGAAAGTTTCTGCAAGAATCGAGGAATATCTTCCGGAAGATGCTGAAGATCACTATCAATAGTAAAAGCAAAATCAAATCCTAAGTCAATTGCCTCTTGAAATCCGGCTCTTAATGCTGCACCTTTGCCTTTGTTAATTTGGAAATTGATTGTTCTTATTTCCAACTTTTTGCAAATAGAATACGAATTATCTATCGAAGCATCGTTTACTGCTATGATGTTTTGTTTAGGAAGTTGCATAGATATCCGTCTAACCAACTCAGCCAAA
>JAMOPB010000005.1 GCA_027064945.1 Candidatus Cloacimonadota bacterium | reverse complement strand
CCATGTTCAACTAACTGATTTGCAATACCATCAATTCCATTCAATTGTTCATTTACAACATCAGCGATAAAATTTTCACTAGTGATTTGTTCATCCAAGTATGTAAAGAAAAGCATAACTTTCACGTAATCTTTCCACTGTTGATCCCAAAAATTTAAAGAATAATTTGCATTACCGTTAAAAGATGTTATTGGATCAGGCATACCAAAATGCACCATTGCAAGTTCTGCCATTCCTTCATCAACCCAAGTATATTCATTATTATCATGACCCCAATGAATCATATGTTGAAGTTCGTGTGACAAAACTGATATTCTGGTTGGATTAGTTGGATCCAAGGGTGAGCAAGTCATGTAGATCATTTCACATTCGTTACTATGTCCCGGTGGATTCATAGTTGCCGCTTCAGCTTCCGTAACCTGATTATATGAGCTAAAATATCCATCAAAAACGCTTCCATTATATGAACCTAAAGCAGAATAATAAACAATAATTTTCTCATCATTGTCCAATTCATCAGGAATTTCACCAAAGAGGTTAATATCCATCTCAATAGCTCCAAAATCATCTCCATTCATAGTAGAATTTTCTAAATATTCAAAAATAGTATCCAGATCTTGCTGATTCATATTCACATTCCATTCTTCATCAGAAACAAAGATATAGCAATGTTCGCCCACAGCTCTACAAGTTGCAGGTGCTTGTTCCCAACTTGGAGGCATTTCTGTAAAATCAAATCTCCAAAAATCTCTTACATCGCCTACATTATAATCTCTTACATCTCGTTCAGCTCTTATAGCTGCATGCAAATCTTTATTGATTACTCTTTTTGCTTCCTGATTAATATGCTTTTGAAATTGAGAAAAATCCGTGTAATTTGCCGCTGAAAGCGAAACCATCGATAAGATAAATACAACTAAAATAAAATTAATTTTAAACCTCATAACTCCTCCATTTTGTAATTTTATGTAAATTTTCCTTTTCCCTTTTATATAGCAACTGATTTTTTAATTAAATTGTAATTTTTTTGTAGTTGATAATTCTGTCTCAATTACTTGATATAACTTGCTAATCATTCGATATTCAGGATTTTAAATTTTAAGCCAAAAAAAAAGGGTACAAATGTACCCTTAATATTTATATAACAAACAAGTTATTAGAATTTATATCTTAAACCCAGATGAGCAACATTTTCAGATAAAGATTGAACACTGCCGTCATATTCATTTGCATTAATACTATTTGATACTTCCATTTCTTTTTCAAGATTTAATTCGTAAGCAGCATCAAATCCCAATTTCTCTGATAATTGATAGCCAAATCCCAATGTAATATGATTTTCAATTACAGCTGGGAAAATAGGAATAATTGTTTCTTCAGGAACAGGATTATTGGCATAATTATATCCGCATCTAAGAGCAATATTGTTGTTCATTCTATATTCAGCACCAAGAGCGATAACTATTTGATCATCCCAATCAAGAGGCATAGAAAGATTCAGATCTTCAGAACCCATCATTGCATTAATATTTTGATTTGTTCCATCAGTGAATTTCATTTTGAATTCATCCATTGCATCTTTCCAATTAATCCATTTAACATCAATTCCCAATAACAATTTTTGGTTTGGAGTTAGTGCCATTCCCATTCCAAATTCTTGAGGCCAAGCCATTTCAACTTCTACATCATAATCGGAAACCATTCCAAGGCTCATATCGATCCCCATTCCAACAAGTTGTTGGTTAATCGTATTTTGAGCAGTTTCTAAATCAGCAGCACCTTGTTGTAAAGCTCCACCAACCATTCTTTCATAAGCTTGTCCAAATTGAGCTGTCATATCCATTTTTGATTCACCTTCAAATGTAAGAGAAGATTTTGAACCGTAAGCAAGTCCAAATGAAACCATATCATTCACTTTATATGATGCACCCAATCTTGCACCAAATCCGTAAGCAGTAACAGCATCTCCCATATCAGCATAAGCGGTTACTTCTTCATAACCTAAACCGCCTTGCTCCATAGGAGCACCGAACATATCACCAAAAGTCATTCCTGTTTCTGGATTTGCAACTCCTTTCATTATAGCAGGTTTAAGAGAATATGGCATTTTCATTTCCATCATAGCATAGCCGAAATTTGGAGCTATACCTACTGAAAAATTGTCATTAACTTTATATGCTACTGAAGGGGTAATCTTCATATAACCAATCATAGATTGATATTCAAGGTCAGTAATAAAAGCATCATCTTGAGTTTGTGGATTCATATCATAATTTCTAAAAACATTATGTTTTACATCTTTGAATGTTGCACCCATTCCACCTTGAGAATAAAAAGCCAACCCAAAAGTAAACTTATTTTCATTTCCATTAACAAAAGAGAAATTTGGTAAAGGGAAAATATTACTTTCAGCTTCAAGGTCATTTAAACTATTTTTGAAATTAACTTTTGGCATTAATAATCCAAGAGAAACATCCAATTCTCTTTGATTAATAAATGAGATAGCCGAAGGGTTAGTATTTGTAGAATTAACATCAATAAATCCTAAGCTAAATCCTCCCATTGCGGATGAGCGGGCACCGTACCCGATCATATTCATACCATTTGTTGCAAATATTGAAACCGTAAACACCACCATTAATCCTATAGCGATTAATTTTTTCATTTTTCCCTCCATGTTTTTTTATTGCTCACAGAGAACTTCAAAGCTCCCTGTGAGCAGTTATTTTTTTTTATTTTTTCTTATTAAGATAACTATCAATTGCTTTTGCAGCAATATGACCATTTGCAATACCATGAATCACATCAGGTCCTTCGATAATATCACCACCAACAAACAACCATTTTACATCTGATTGGAAGTTTTCATTAACAACAATTCTTCCTCTTTGATCGAATTTTAATTTTTCTTTAAGATCATCGGAAATATAAGATAAATCCATTCCTTGACCAATAGATTCCACAATCATATCCGCTTCAAAGAATTTTGTTTTATTCTCATCATATTTAGGATTAAATCTACCTTCATCATCAAAAACAGATAAACATTTTCTAACATGTAATCCTTTCAGCTTACCATTTTTGATTTCGATTTCTTTAGGACCCCAACCAGGATCAATTGTTGCTTTTTCTTCTCTTGCTTCCACAATTTCTTCTCGATCAGCCGGCATAATATCTTCGCTTTCCAAAGAAGTTGCAGTTACATCAACCTTTCCAAATTTTATGTTTTGTAGTCTAGCTAATGTTCTAGTGATATCCATAGCCACATTACCACCACCAATAACCACAATTTTCTTCTCAACAGGAATATCATTTCCAAGTGAGAATTCACGCAATAAATCGGCAGCTGCATATACTTTTTCATGATCTCCACCCGGCAAGAACTTAACAGGAAGTTTTCTACCTAAGTGAAGTCCGGTACCAGCAAAAACTGCATCATAATTTTTGTGCAATTCTTCCAAACTAATATCTTTACCAACACGTGTGTTAAATTGGAATTCCACACCAAGAGATTTCACAAAGTCTATATCTTTATTGATCTGATCATATGGCAAACGATATTCAGGAATACCGTAACGAGTCATACCACCACTATCCGGTAAAGCTTCATAGATTTTGATTTTGTATCCCATAATTGCTAAATAATAAGCAGCTGAAATTCCTGCAGGACCAGCACCAATGATAGCAATTTTTTTGTCCAAGCTCTTATCTATTAGATCATCTGTTCCTAATACTTTCTTATATTCCGAACTAGGAATTTGATCGGCAATAAAACGTTTCAGCCAACGAATAGCAACAGGTTCACCATTATTATGCAAAGCACAAGCTGTTTCACATTTATGCGTACAAATACGTCCACAAATTTCCGGCATTGGATTTGTTTCATATAGAATTCTAAATGCGTTTTCAATATCGTCTTCACGAATTGCGGCAATATAAGCAGGGATATCCATGTGAGCCGGACATGTAGCAATACACAATCCACATTCCAAGCATCTTTCTGCTTCTTTCATTGCTTGCTCTTTGTTGTAACCTTTTACAATCTCAACAAAAGATTTTCCTCTAACTTCAGGAGCTAATTCTTCCATATCAACTCTATCGAATTCTATTAATTGAATTTTCTCATCACGTTTATAACCTTTTGCCATTTCTTGCCATTCTGTTTCATCAGCACCCGGTACAAATCGGAAATCTTCAGGATCATCTGTTACCCAAGTATAATGGTTACTCATTGTTAATGCACCTGTTGGACAAATATCAACACAAAGTGCACACCAGCAACATCTACCATAATCTATTTTTGGTCGCAAACCACTATTGCCATCTGTCACTTCTTGTCCTTCCACAGGGACTAAATCTATTGCGGCATTTTGGCAAATTTCTTCACAACTACCGCATCCAATACATTTATCAAAATCATTCTTATGAAAACCACGATAATTTGCTGCTCCCGGTCTATCATTAAGAGGATCTTTAATTGTAAATGGTTCTTTTGATGCTCTTTTCCAAACTGTTAAGGGCATTAATATATCTTTTAAGTTCATAATTTCTTACCTCTCTATTTCTGGTGGACATGAATGTACGGAAACCATCAGAGCCGCCAGATCGGAAATAGATATGTTAACTGCTAATTTTTCCAATACAGAAATTGAGTGAGTATAACTTGCTCCACGTGCAAAAACTCTTCTAGGGTATTTCGTTCCATCGGAAACCATATAGAAGCCATGTTCTCCACGTGTTGATTCTGCTTTTACATAAGTTTGTCCTGCCGGAATTTTCCAGTGCAACACGTTAGGAAGTTTTGCTTGGATTTCTCCACCAGCCGGCATTTTGTCAAATATCTCCGTAATTAGATCCAAAGTTTGATGCATTTCCCGATAGCGAACTTTTGCACGAGCATAAGCATCACCCTCAGTGGCAGTGATCATTTTTACATTTAATTCAGCATATTTAACATATGGATTATTAATTCTAATATCGTTTTCTACTCCACAAGCACGAGCATTTGGTCCTACAATTCCATATTCAGCCACCATTTCAGGTGTAATTATTCCTAAACCGATCAAACGTGATTTAACGATACTATTATTGAAGAAAACTCTTTCAATATCATAAAGTAAATCTCTAGTTCTGATAATTAATTCTCTAGCTTTCTCTTCAAATCCGTCGGGCAAATCTTTACGAACTCCACCGGGAATCATATACATATGATACACTCTACCACCGGTCAATTCTTCAAAAAGATCTAACCAATAATCACGCATTGCCATAGTCCATTGACTTATTGCACCCATACCAAGAGAGCCGGCTTGACCTCCAATCCACATGAGGAAATTCGCTAAACGGGACATCTCTAGGTTCAAAGTTCTTAACCATTTTGCTTTTTCAGGAATTTCAATTCCTGCCAAATCTTCCATTGCAGCAGAAACGCAATATTCATTTGTATCAGGTTCCGGAACGCAAATACGGCAAACTATTGGAAAACATTGAATATATCTTCTACGTTCCATCAGTTTTTCAAAACCACGATGTAAATAACCAACGCGTGTTTTAGCATCTACAATTTCATCACCGGTAACTATCAATTCAACCGACATATTTCCTGTCACACCCGGATGTTGAGGACCTTGCCAAATCTTTGTGTATTTGTGAGAACTTAGGTCTATAACCGGTTTCCCATTTTCTTCTTGCGGATATTTACTTCTATCTGCAACAAAATCTTTATATTTACTTTCAGAATTCTTAATCATTTTACCTCCGCAATTTTGGAGAATCTACAAAATTCTTATATTTTTTTTCTTTCATATAATCTTTGGGATCATTTGTAGATCTTCCCGGTCTTGGGTAGAAAGTTCTTTCCACATATTCCAAAGTATCAAAATCTCTACGCATAGGAGGCATTTCATCCCAACCTTCCAAAACAAAAGATTCCTTCACTCTTGGTGAACCAGGGAAATCGATTCCGAATAATTCATGCAATTCTCTTTGATATTGCCAAGCATGATGCCATAAACTATGAATAGATGTCATGGAAGCTTTTTCACGATCGATAAATACATTAATCCCAAGATTCATCTTTTTATCCAAATTATAAAGCATATAAGTAAGCATAAATTTATTATCTTCTATATAATCAACTGCTTGCAAAAATGCTAAATGGTTAAAACCTTCTTTCTCTTTTAAATAAGCTAACAATACGATTATTTGTTCCTCACGTGCTGTAAGAAAATATAAATCTTCACGCTTTTTAACAAAAGATTTTACATCTACCATTTGTTCTAATTTTTTTATTAAATTTTCCATGTATTCTCCTACCAGTTATAATCCGGCATATTCCAATCTTTGATTATCTTTTTCTGATTTTCCTTATACCAATCAAAATTATCGGCATACTTATTCATTCCGTCGCATTCGCCTTTTCGAATTTTAGCCTTAAGTTCTTCAAACCCGGCAATAAGAGCTTCCGGACGAGGCATACAGCCGGCAATATAAATATCTACCGGAATATAATAATCGATACGATTTATTGTGTTATAACTATCATAATACATTCCACCATTGATTGTACAACTTCCCAATGCAATAACATATTTTGGTCCTTGCATTTGCTCGTAGCTCCGAACAATACGTTTTATGGTTTTCATAGAAGCATAGCCACCAATTACAAAAACAGAAGCCTGTCTCGGTGTAGGTCTTCCACTAATTCCATATCGAGAAATATCAAATCTGGCTGTCATTAATGGACGTAATTCTGTAGAACCGCATCCGGTTCCGAAAGCTAATATCCACAAGGATTTTGATCTTGCCCAATTAACAAAATTCTCCAGATGTTTATTCAATGGCTCAATACGTGAAGGTCTTGCATCGGAAAAGAATTTTCGCTCATGCTCAGGCAAACCTTCATTAGCCAATTTCATCTCTTTTTCAATTTCATCTATATATTTTTTTTCCATTATATCTCCCTAAAAGTAAGCGATAAATATCACTGACAAAACACCAATTATTGTAGGCCATTTTAAGAAAAATCTAAATGATTGTTCCGGTCTAAAACGTGGGAAAGCTGCTCCGATAAAAACACTAAACATATAAATACTAAATGTTTTCACCATCATAATCAACAAAGCAACAAAGATGTTTGGATGTGCAGCACCACCGAAGAAAAGGTTCATAAAAAGAACCAGTTTTGCAGCAGTGAAAATTCCTCTATTAGTTTGTAGAATTCCCAAAAAACTACCATTCATTTCGATAGGAGGTCCAATTGGAATTTCTTGTGGAGCTTTTACAAGACTAAATGGAGCATGAGAATTCATTCCCAATAAAGAAAGCATCGCAGCAATTACAGCTAGCGGATTTGTAAAAAGTGTCCAATTCAGAATTCCACCTTGCTGAGCTGCCACAACATTAGTGATATTCAATGTATGATACTGAATAGCAACTGCAATCACAGCCAAAGAAAATGGGAGCTCAAATGTTGCCATTTGTGCAAGTCCTCTAGCAACCCCTATAGGTGAATAAGGATGCCCACCTTCACCGGCACCTAATGCCATTCCTAATTGACCAAAGAAGATGAAATACATAACCAATAAAACATCTCCAGCCATTGAGAAATTACCAAAAACAGCTGAATTATAGATTATTGGAATAAATAAGAATGTACCTAAACCGCCTGCCAAGCGGAATACAGGTCCTAAATAAAACATTAATCCATGAGAAACTTGTGCTCGTCGAGCATGAGTTTGGATAATATCTATAAACGGCTGCCACAGTGGTGGCCCAAATCTTCCATGAACTCTTGCATAGATTTTACGAACAATGGCAACTAAGGTTAGTCCCCATATCGTTGCCACCATAATGGCAATTATTGCGTATAGTATTTTTACTAATATATCCATTATTTACACTCCCATCACAAAATATATAATCACTATATATAAGATTATATGTAAAATATATGTTTGACCATTTCCGGTATAAACTCTTCTTACACTATCCGCTAAACTATGAGACCATTCAGCAGAAGCATGCCAGAAATCCCAAATTCTTGGTTTGCCCCAGCTACCTAAAGCTTTGCGTAAATGTCCATACATATTATAAGCTACGTGTGTTGTTTCAGGTGATTCTGGTCGTTCTGCCGCATATACAATATTGAATTGTTTAACTTTCTGTGGTTTTCTATTAAACAGCACTAAGAAGAAAAGCGGAACTAAGAATACACCAATTACTACAAACATAACCCAATGACCGTTCCAATGACCAAGTTCGCTATAGATATTATATCCATCAATCACAATACTGGAATCGAAATATTTAGTTGCGATCATATCTAATGGCCGGATTATTAATTTTGGGAAAGCAGAAATTGCCATTATTCCAATGATATAAATATATTGTGGAATAATAAACCAAATTGGTGCTTCTTTAATTTCTTGATGCTCATTCTTTAATTGGCCTAAGAAAATTGTATGAATTAATCTATAAAGATACAAGAAACTAACAGCTGAAGCAAAGAAAAGAACCGCAGCTTGCAAGTACCACCCGTTAGAAATGAATGATGAATAAATAAGCCATTTAGCTCCGAATCCTGATAATGGTGGAACTCCTGCTACAGCGATTATTGAAACTAAAACACTAATATAAGAAAGTGGCATTCTCTTTATCAAACCACCCATTTCATACATCTTTCTTGTATGTGTGCGATAATAAACTCCGGCAATTGCAATAAACAATGCAGATTTAAACATCATATGATTAAATGCCAAATATAAGGCAGAAACCCATCCCAAATGTGTAACCATTGCAATAGCAGCCACAATATAACCAACCTGACTCATACTTGAATAAGCTAATAATCGTTTTGCATCTTCTTGGAAAGAAGCTAAAACAGCTCCAACGAGTGCAGTAAATACTCCAATCCATCCTACCCAATAGAAAATATCAATTTCAGGCATAAATTTTGAATATGATATTCCTATTAAGATTAATCCGAATACACCCGCTTTTAACAAGATTGCTGAAATAAATGAAGAAACATCAGCTTCTGCTTCTGCGTGAGCTTCAGGTAACCAAATGTGAACTCCCAAGGATCCTGATTTGATCATAAATCCGATAGATAATAAGATTATACTTATCAAAGGTAATTGGATATTAGTCATTGAGTTTATAAGAGGAACATTTGCCACCAATTCAGGAGCAAAACCAAATCCAACCATCATTAAATATGCTCCTGCTGTTGAGAAAATCATATACATTAATGATGCTTTTTGTGCTTCTTTTCCACGCAAGATAAGAAGGAATGATGAAACAGTCATAAATTCCCAACTAAGGAAAAACTCTAAATAATTTGTTGCAATTAGCAAATTTCCAAATGAAAAAATCATCATTAAAAGGAAACCGTAAAAGCCTTCGCTCTTGCCTGATCTATTTAGCGTGCTAATTATATTTATTGCACTTCCCACAATGAAAATTATTCCAAACAACGTAAGCATATTACTATCCAGCGGATAAAGATAATATCCATAAGCTGCTACAGAAGCAAGTGAAAGAAAACCTTTCAATTTTGCCGGCAAGAAATCTATAATGTGAACGATTAATAACGCCAAGATTGGTAAAATGTGAATAAGACCAAAGCCATAGTTGTTTTTCATAATAAAGACAGCAACAAATACAGCTAATAAAGCGAATAATGTAGCAGGTATCGATTTTATAAAACTGAAATCAACTAATTTTTCTTCAGTATCTTTTTTAATAACCAGAGTAAACCAACGGAATAAGAAGATTAATTCGAATAATGATCCAAGCAAAATTGCTGAAAGACCAACATACATTTTACTACTGATTAATATTTTTACAAATTCCCATTTTGCCCAGAAACCTGCAAATGGTGGTAAACCGGCCAAAGCAAATAAGAAAATGGAAAATAATATTAAAACCACTCTATTGGATTTTAAAACATTCCAATCAGCTAAATTTTCTTTTTCCACAATTCCACTAATCCAGAATAATCCGGCTTTTGCAATAAGGTGATTTAAGAAGAAGCCACCTACAATTACAAAGATAGTTGCTGAAGGTGCATTTGCTGTAAATATCAAACTTGCAACCAACAAGCCCATTTGACCAATTGAAGAATAACCTAATAGTCTTTTTGCGTTTTGCTGCTTCAGTCCAAGTAGATTAGAAAATAGGAATGTAACTATTCCTGCAACACCAATCAATGTTACTAATTCAGCAGGTAAGATTGGCATGATCTTATAGAATACGAAAAATATTGCTGCTGAATTTACTACAGCAACTACAGAGCCAATACCTGAATTAACAGCTTGATATACATCTAATGCCCAACCATTAGCCGGGAAAGGTTTCAACTCGATGAATAAACCCATAGATAATAAGAACACAGCTATAAATCCATAAGAACTGAAATCGCCGGCATTGATAAAATCTACGTTTAAATTTCCTGTGAAATAATAAACAAAAACCACTCCTAATAAAAAGAATGTAGAAGCAACACTACCGGCAATCAAATATTTGAAACCAGCTGCAAGAGATTCACTATTTTTGTCTAAAATTGTAAGTGCATAAGTAGAAATTGAAAGAATTTCTAAGAATACGAACATATTGAAAAGATCTCGCGTCATCACCAATCCATTTGCACCCATTACAAGAACAATATACAAAATCATTGCTGAGATTTGACCTTTTTTAAATTTTCCAAATAAGAATATTGCTGCAAACAATGCAACAAGATTCATAAATAACATAACAAAAGATTCCAGTAATCCTAATTGAAGATTTATCGATAATGGTGCTGCAAATCCTGCAGTAGAAATTTTCACAGTTTCTGCAGAAAGAAATACGAAACGATAAAACCAATCAGCAACCGCTACAAGATCAAATGTTAAAATTCCATAAAATGCTATAAGTGATAATTTTCTACTCACTTTATCAAATAGTGACATTAAGAAACCGATAGCAAGTGAGAAAATTATTATATAAATCGGATCTACCATTTTAACTCCTGATAATCATTTATATTTAGTGATTTGTTTTTTCTATACATTTCAACAACGAAAGAAAGCATCACTGCAGTCACAGCCAAACCAATTACAATTGCAGTAAGCACAAGAGCTGATGGAATAGGATCCACAACCTTTGACGCAGCTTCAGAAGCTTGTACTGCACTATCAATAATTGGGGCAGTTTTATCTTTAAGATAACCTAATGATACGATGATAATATGAACACCTGTATCAGCTATAGAGAATCCCAAGATAATTTTAATTAGATTTTTTTGAGTGAGCATTGCAAATATTCCAACCAATAAAAGTGCAATACCTATAATAAGTGAATATAGCATTATTCTCCCTCCATTGTGTCGATGATATTTGTAAGTTCAGCTCCAACCTTTAAACCTATAAGAGAATAGATAATTGGTATTGATCCGGCGCTAAAGAGATTTCCAAATTCTCCGAGTGGAATAATTCTGGAATTTAAGAAACCAATTGTAAGCACTAATCCCACAGCACCAATAATTACGTAAAAAACGCCTGAGAATGATTCTACAAGTTGAATAATTGTATGATTTATTTTTAGGTTTATATCAGCTAAAATCAGAAGTAAGAATCCGGAGGCAATAATTACACCACCTTGGAAACCACCACCCGGAGTTAAGTGTCCGTGCGAGAAAATATAAATACCTAAAACCATAACTAAAGCAGCTAAGAAAGTTGAAGTAGTTTTCAAGTTTTCAGTTGCTTCTTTTTTTTCTGTTTTCAGAGCTTTTTTCTTAAGTAAGAATCCAACAGCAAGAGTTGCTAAGAACAAAACTGTAACTTCTCCCAAAGTATCTAAACCTCTATAAGTAACAATTACTGATGTTACAACATTTGGAGAATTTAAATCTTTAATGGAGCCATTAACATAATCTGTTGCTAACTCTGATAATTCACTTCTTTCTTGGAAATTATTTACTATAGGCAAAAACATAACTAATAATCCAAGTAAAGCTAAAACTACTAATACATTTTTAATCATTTTTATTCTCCTTGCGTAATTTATTTAATGCAAAAAGAAATATCACTGTAGTTAAAGCACTACCGATTGATGCTTCTGTCATTGCCACATCAGGTGAACCCAAAACAAGATATATCACGCTGGCAAGAAGACTGATAACTCCTGCGCTAATTATTGCTGCTACTAAATTTTTAAGATAAATAGTAATAAAAGCAGCTCCTAGCATTATTATTCCTAATACGATTATTATTATGGAACTCATTAGATAAACTCCTTCCTATTATCGTTCTCCAGATCATCTTTTACTGATTTGGAAGTTAATTTTGTTCCGGTAAAATGTGCAGCTCTGGCAATAGCATTCGATGAAACAGGATTTGTAGATATTACAAAAACAATTAATATGATGATTTTTCCAAAGCAACCACATTCATAATTCCCAATTGATATTCCAAGTAAGAATAAGATTGTTCCAAGTGTTGTAGCTTTTGTTCCGGCTTGCATTCTATTATAAACATCAGGCATTCTTAAAATTCCTAATGCTCCTAAAAGTAGAACAATTGAGCCTAATAACGTTATAATTGATCCTAAAATATCCATTATAAACCTCTTTCCAAATAACGCGCAATTGCTATTACGCCAATAAAACTAACCAAGCCATAAACTATTGCTACATCTAAATAGATTATTCTATTTAAGAAATATGCAAAAAATACAATTAATGAAATCGTAATGATTGTCATTCCATCTAAAGCTACCGCTCTGTCAGCTATTGTAGGACCTTTTATCATTCTTATGAAAACAATAAACAAGGCTAAAAGAGCAATTAATGCAGCAATATTATAAATGATATTAGCCATAAATTACCTCCAAATACTTCTCGAATTTAGAAACTATCGCTTCAGTTGCACCTAAAACATCCTCTTTGGCTACATCTATCCAATGAATATAAAAATATTCGTCTCTCATTTCCACTGTTAATGTACCGGGTGTAAGAGTAATTGAATTAGCTAGCACTGCTCGTCCTAACGGACTTTTAAGTTTCGTTTTCACTTTCACGATACCGGGATTTATAGGTAATTTTGGAGAAATAATTCGCTTCGCGACATCTATATTAGATTTGATTAATTCCCACAAAAACACGAATAAATAGATAATCATAAAAGCAATTGATTTTGGCTTAAAGCTAATATCTGCAAGAATGTATAACTTATTGTAAAATAGTGCTGTAACTAAAACTGCCACTATTAATCCTAGCAATACTTCTTGTTTTGCGACACCAGCCAATAAGATCCAAATGGCAAACAAAATTACCACTGCAATTAATGCTGATTTAATTTTTTCCATTTAGCCTCCACTAATTTTTTATTGATTCTATTATTAAATTGTATAAATAGTCATAAGAATTTTTACCGATATATCTAAATTCAGCTATGAAGCTGTTTTCATCATTCCAGAATGCTTTTGCTAATTTTTCTGCATCAATACTTTTTTTTATCGATCCATCCTCTATTCCTTCTAAAATCATTTCATACAATATTTGATAAATTTCAGAATTAAAAGATTCATTTTTTAAAATTTCTTCCTTAGCTTCCATACATTGTTTTTTATGGTGCCGGAAAGAATCAAAAATCTTACAAAAATCAACACTATCAGCATAGTTTTTGATAAATTGATCTTTAATTTGTATCAGTTTATCAATTCCTGAAATATTCTGTTTATTAATTTCTCTAAATAGATTTAAGATATTTTCATAATGGATATTTACAATGGTGAAGCAAATCTCGTTTTTACTTCTAAAATAGGAATAGATAGAGCCTTTACTATAATTAGCTTCAGAAGCAATATCGTCGATAGTAGCAAGATCAAAGCCTTTTTCGAAAAAGATTTTTTTTGCTGCATCTAAGATGAGATTTCTTTTAAAATAATATTCTTGTTTTTTCCTTTTAATATTCATAGATTTTCCTTAGCTTTAATAAAAAAATTAAATTCCATTCATTTCATTGAACGTCGGTCAATATATTGGTTTAGTTTTCAGTGTCAAATATTTTCAATATTTAATGATAAATCAACGCAATATCACAGGGTTCAACCCAAAAAAGAATAGCTTATAATACGAATTTATAAGATTGTAAAAAAAATAAAATAATTGTAATTAAAATGTAATTTAGGGGAAATTCAATACTTTAGACAAAAAAAAAGGGCATTTTACAATGCCCTTATTATATTTGATAAAGCTAGTTAATTAACTAGCTTACCAGCTTCTTTTTGGTCTATCTTCTCTTGGACGAGCTTCGTTCACTCTAAGATTTCTTCCGTTTGATTCTTCACCGTCTAAAGCTTCAATTGCTTTTTTACCAGCAACTTCTTCCACCATTTCTACAAAACCAAAACCTTTTGATCTACCTGTCTCACGGTCTTTGATAATGTTAACTCTGCTAACTTCGCCAAACTGCTCAAAGAGCCCTTGAAGTTCTTCGTTTGTCATTTGATATGACAAATTTCCTACGTAAATATTCATTCTTTCCTCATTCTACACTATTAATTCTTTTTTTTTCATCATTCTAGACCTAGTGTATAAATCTAGTGAATCGTCGAATAAATTCGACATAAATTCTAAATTTAATTAGACTTTTCTTCAAACTATTCCAAATAGGAATTAACCAAACTTCCGAAATCATTTCTTCCAAGATAAATTTAAATTTATCAACTTACTTGCCCTAATAAAAATATCCGTTCCGAGAAGTCAAGATATATTTATTATATTTAACTAATATTTCAATAATTAACATTTTTTTCTTATCATATTTCCAATTCATTATTTTTAACATATCCGCATACGCTTTCATATAGCACTTTAAACTATCATAACTTAAATAATTAACAATCATTTTGCTTCTAAGAAAAATATTATTCCCACCGCTAAAAAATATGAAGATAAAAGAATAATCCCACACAATTTGATCACTTTCAGTAAGAAATATAAGAAAATTACGAATTTTGTTTTAGCAATATTTTCTTAATATCAAACAAATTACTAATCAATTTATTAAATCCCCATTTAATCGCAACCGGCTAGCGTTCAATTCAGTCCTAAGAATCTATAGCAATCGTCAATAAACAGCAGATTATTCGCTATGGTATGCGTTCTATGGGATTTGTCTAATATGCCATCAAGAGTTTTAGCTTTATCCAAGAATTCCTCAGCTCTTATCAATAGATCTTTATATTCTATCATCTGAGCAATAATTTCCTTTTTATATTCACTAATCTCACTTTTATAAATAAGAGAGTTCAAGTGCTTCATTTTATTATAATAATTAGTTTCTTCTTTGAATTTTTTTATAAGAGCATAACCTGCATTATTATATTGCCAAGCTTCAATATCAGTTCTACCCAACAAATGCGCACACTCTGCTGCTTTTAATAAATATTCAACTTGCATGTCATATTTATTTTGAGATTCATAGATTTTAACTTTCTCTTTAGCTTCTCGATAAATGCGCCAAAGCACTGCTTTGTTTGTGGAACTATCTATTAGGTTTTCTTTCCCCTTTATCAATACTTGACTTGTATTAGACTTTTCCTTTTCAACTTCAGGATTTGCATTATCTAAAGTATCTTCCATTATTACTTCATTAATGTGATAATCCCCTTCATTTCCCACTTTTTCTTTATTCCCCTCTTTTGTATCGCACCCAAAAAGAAAGACCAAAAAAAAGATAATAATATAATTCAAAATATCTCCTTTTACAGATCAAATTCATCTAAACAAAATCCATATAAAATTCATTTATATAAACCATTTCTTGGTGGATTTTACATAAAGATAATTTCAAAACCATTTAACCTTCGATAAAAACCAGTTGTTTCACATTTTATTGTCAAATTATTTAAATCTACTTATAAGACAATTCTCCAAGTAAATATTAGAAAGTACTTGCACCTAAACCTTCTGCAAGTCTATAGAACATAGTTTTAAACAAACTTCTTGAATAATATCTATGATAATCCAAACAGTAATTTTCATCATACCAAATAAGGTTATAATATTCTCTTACATCTTGCATAATTTCAGTATCATCATCAGCAATCAATTGTACATCAAGTTCCAAATTTTTATTTCCAATATTTCGTTTAGTTAAATTAGCCGAACCTAAAATAAGAGCATCGTCTTCTTGATAATGTTGAACTAAAATAAATTTGGAATGAAATTGTTCGCCATGAGTATTATACCATTTAATTTTAATATTGCCGTTTGATTTTTTATGAAGTTCATAAGCAACAGGGCGGTTAGGCACTCCATTTTTTTTTCTTCCAAAAGCATCTTTATTAGCATCTAAGATGATTTTTATATTCACACCTCTATTACTTGCTGAAATTAGATTTTCGATTACATCCCTATCCGATAAATAGAACATACCAATCTTTATGGAATCGTTTTTCGTTGTTCTTTTTATCTCGTTCAACAGATGTTTTTCAATCTCATGTTCACTAATCAATTTTAATCTCAGTTCACCTTGCGGATCATTTTTTAGTTTCATATCTACACTTAACTCTTTTTCGGAGAAATCTGCTACAGCTTTTTCTGCAAAATACAAATCACTTGCAAAATCACCATAAATTAGTATTCCTACATTGCAATGAGCACTACTGCCGTTGTGTGGATTTGCAGATGTAACAATGGCAGCCCAAGTATCTTCATAATCAGCAAGAAAAACTTTTCTGTGATTAGCTTTAAAATTTAATAAGCGCAAATATGATCTTAGTGTTATTTTATCGCCATTGTTGAATGGATGGGGGAAAATACCTTTTTCAGGTGAATTCCCAAACCATTGTATAAACGTACGCCAGAAAGGAGAATAAATAAGATTGCTATCAGGCATTTTATCAAGATCTGTGATAATAACATTTATTCCTGCTTCCTCCATTTTTGTTAGTTCAGGTAAGATATCACCACCATAGACATTATTTATCGGATCAGTGATAAAATCTATAGTCACGCTATCAACTACAGCTTTTTTTACTAAAAGTTCTGTCATCTCCCCACAAACATCTCTATAGCTTTGATCCTCTTTTCCCATATATTTATTAAATAAGAACATATCGAGTAATATATATTTTTGGGCTTTTTCAATATGCTCAAACATAGTATCAAAAATTTCTTGATCAGCTATTCTTTTCCCATTTTCCTGATAAGTAAGATCATACAAGAATGATACTTGATCTTCGCTAACGAAATATGTTTCACCGGCATAATCTGTTCCGTCCGGCATACCTTTAAAATTATGATACACACATCCAGACATAAACAAACTTAGCACAAATAATAATGTTAATATTCTTTTTCCCATTTTCCCTTCTTAAAATTGGTGACCGACATTAATAAAATGAATAAATTTTTCCGAGTCTGAATTTCTGGATATTGAATAATCAATACTTCCAAATGGTGCTCTTATTCCTATTTTACTACAAGCTCCAATCACAAGATCTTGGGTATCCAGAATCCCTAATAAGTGATCCGAATAAGTTAAAATACTTGCAGCTTGAGAAAAATATATTTCATTCCAAATATTAAATACAATATCAATTTTGCTCGTTCCAAAGTTGCTGTTTAAAATAGAATTTGGTTTATAGCCAAAATATGGAATAGCATTTTCTGCCTCATTTACATTTCCACCTATCGAGAATAAATATATTGGAACAGTTGTTTTTTCTTCAGTAGAGATAGAACCGATAGTCATTCCAAAATTTACGGTAGTTCTATCATTTAAAGGCAAATACTTATCAGAATTATAGATAAACCTGGTTAAAGGTTCCTCATCACAATTATCATCGTTAGTTTCAAGCGGTACGATATATTCAAATTTTGCAGTAAGATTAATACCTTTCTTAGGATAATATTTTCTATCTAAATTATTAATCTTAACAAAAGCATAAGATCGAAAAACCTGATATTTTTTTTCATCGAATTGATCATTATATTCGCTTTTTACGCTATTTATATCATAATTCATACCAATACCAATTGCTGCTGAATTAAGGAAAATCGTTTGCAAAACAAAATCGCTTGAAGCTTGGTCATAAATAAATTCTTCCAATTCCTCATCATTTTCAAATCTTATTTTATAACGTTCTCCATGAGCAGATAAGCCAAAACCAAAACCTGGTTTCCATCCTAAATGTAAGAAATATGAAGCATCAAAACTGGGAGTTTCACTAAGAATAGCATCAATAGAAATTCTAGAGCCCTCTAACAGTAAGTTTCTACTGGTTTGATTTAACAGAATTTCTGCTTTTGTTTCCGAGTTATAATTAAAGGAAAAATTAAATACATTGTTACTTTTCTCAATAACTGTAATTTCCAAATCAGCTCCATTTTCACTTGGAATAAACCTGTAAGTAACACGTTCAAAATACATACTCCCCCACAATCTATCGATTGCGTTGGAAATTTGTTCAAAAGAAGAAACGCTATGTTCTCTTAAGTGTAATTTTCCGATTACCAAATTTTTAGATACTGTTTTCAATCCTTTAACTTTGATTTTATTTAATTTAATTTTATCTACCTTTAGAATTGGAATCCCACGATCTTCTTTCTCATACTTACTTTGCTCTTCAGCAATCTTTTTTAATTCATCATACTTTGAATATGCTGCTTCTTTTCCTGCTTCTAATAGCCCTGGAATATTATCAAATTGTAAAATACTAACATCATTTACTTCCGGTCTAATCAATATATCAGCTAGTTTTTGCTGTTCTCTTGAGCGTTCGATACCTCTAAAATTTATTGATTGTTCCATTACTCGAACTAAAGAATTTAATTTTTCCTTACTATATAATTCACTACTTACATCAATAGCAATTACAATATCAGCACCCATTTCTATTACATCTTGAACCGGTAAATTTCTTGCAATGCCACCATCGATAAGAATTTTACCTTCGTGCATCACAGGTGTAAAAGCAGATGGAATTGACATACTTATGCGCATTGCCTCTGCTAAAGTTCCGTTTTTTAAAACAACAGCTTCTCCGGTTTCCAGATCTGTAGCAATGCAACGAAATGGAATATGTAAATCATCAAAATCATCTACTTGATTAGTTGAGATAGTTAGATCAGATAGGAATTTAGATATTCGTTGCCCAGCAACAATTCCACTTGGTAATTTAATTCGATAATTTTCAATTGGTAATTCGCCAATATAGCGTTCAATATGATCTTTTTCTTCAAAAGAGACATCAGACAAAAGCATTTCATCCAGCAATAATTTTCGCCAGTTTTGTTTTTTTAGGATTTTTTCTAATTGTTTAGAATCATACCCCACAGCATACAAACCCCCAATTATTGCACCCATACTGGTTCCTGCAATATAATCAGGTTCTATTCCGAGCTCTTCAAGAACACTTAGCACGCCAACATGAGCAATTCCTCTAGCGCCGCCACCACTGAGTACCAAGCCTATTTTAGGTCGTTCATTCGATTCTTTAGCATAACTCATTATGCTAACGAACATCAACATCATTATTATTATTCTTTTCATTTTCCCAAATCAAAATATCTACTACAAGTGTCAAACATTAAAGTTATAATAATTTAATAAATTGATTTCATTTTTCTTATTGTTCATCGAGTTATTAATAATGTTTACATTCTTAAATAAATACTTCATATGACTTATTCAAAACAAAATAATAAAAACACAAATTTCAAAAAAAAATACCTAAACCTACTAAATATCCCAAAACAAATCTAAATTATTTTTTCTAAGATAATTTTGAAGATCACTCAAATATTTATCTGAAATCTTTTTAAATTTTCCTTCTCTTTTGCATTCCAATAAAAATTTATTGACTTCATTTAACAAACGGCCATTACCTTTTTTCACTGCAATCGCCCAGTATTGCAATGTCCCTTCTATTGGTTGTAGATTCATTTTTGTAGTTTCTTTATATTTTTTATAATTTTCATAAATTGTGAGAGGATCATAAATGAAGACATCAGCTTTACCTTGTGCAACTTCCAAAACGCAATTTTCCAAATTTTCAAAAGATTTAACTTTTGCATTCGGCAATTTTTTTGAGGCCAGATTTGCACCAACAGTACCGGATTTTACTACAACTGTGTATTCAGGTGAATTCAAATCGTTAAAATTTTCTGCTTTTGTTTGCTTGTTCAATAGCAAAGCAAGCCAACTTTTAGCATAAGGTAAAGAAAAATCTACAGCTTTTTCCCTATCTTCGGTAATACTCATTGAAGACAAGATCAAATCAGCATTATCATTTTGCAAAGTAGGAATTAATCCTACCCAAGATGTATTTCTTACAACCAATTTTTTATTTAAATTATCTGCAAGGTCGCTAGCAATTTCTACAGAAATACCTGAAGGATTTCCTGAACTATCTATTGTTTCAAAAGGTGGATATTGTAATTCCATCGCAACAATAATTTCATTATTTTCTTTTTTCGAAGAGCATGCACCAATAATAATTGCAATCAATAATATCAATATCTTTTTCATAAAAATTACCTTTAGTTTACTTTCCCATCAAATGAAATTTCTTTCACAATTAATGAATCACTAGAAGCTATCTTTGAGATTTCATTTGTATAGAGACTAATTTGTCTCTGGAATTCTTTTAATTTATTTCCTTTCAATTGATTAGCACCAACCATGCGTAAGTTAGTTTTAGGATTAACCCATCTACCATTTTTCTTAACACCAAAATGAAGATGAGGTCCGGTAGAATAACCTGTATTACCTACAGTTCCAATTAATTGCCCTTTTCTAACTCGTCTTCCTTTTCTGGTTTTAATTGAATTAAGATGCGCATATTGAGTGATCATTCCATTATCATGTCGAATTCGTATTGAATTACCATAGCCGTTTCCATTATTGTTCGCTTTTATCACAACTCCCGATGAAACAGCATAAACAGGAGTTCCTGTGCTTCCCCGTAAATCTATACCGGTATGCAGTTTCTTTCTTCCTGAAATTGGATGAATTCTATATCCAAAAGGAGAACTAATATGCATTCTATCTAATGGTGTACGAACAGCATTGGAAACTAAACGCTTACCGTTTTTTGTGTACATTCCGGTAAATGCAGATGCTTCGGCACTATCTTCATAACGATAGGCATATTTTGTACCTGCTCTTTTACCACTGTATTTTGCATAAAGGACTTTACCGCGTGGTTGCATTTCACCTTTCACAAATTTTTCTTCTATATATACCTCAAACATATCCCCTACTCTTGCATCTGTAGAGAATGCAATTTGAGATTGCATAGCATTATTCACTTGTTGTCTAATATACGGAATCACGCCAAGACTATCCAATGCAGCGTCCAAAGTACTATTATTCTTTGTTAAAACACCATTTACAACTCGTCGTCTCAATTCATAAGGCAAAGTTATTTTATTATATTTTAATTCTCTTGGACCTAAGATATAAAATTCATGGATACTTGTTTTATCCGGGCGGTAAGAAAATTTCTCAAACTTTTTTACATTTAGACTATCTACAGAAAAATCAACAGTCATAATATCGCCAACATCGATACTAGTCGCATCGATATACTCACCTAATTTCCAAGCGAAATATCCAACACTTTTAGCAGGCATTCCAACGTCTGTAAGAACTTGATAAATGCTACCACCTTTTAGAATGGGCTTTTCTACTGTAACAGTAAATTTGGTACTATCAGAAGAATTTATTTTATATTTAGCATTGAAAGCATCAAAAGATAAATCCAAAATATCAAGCGAATCTTTGCTTGCTCGAACAGTTATAAAAATACTGTCGCTCATTGCTTTTTTTAATAAGGATTCACCAATTATTTCTTGGAATTCCAAAATATTTTTATATCCATTTAGTAGTAATAATTGGAAGGGATTTTCACCGGGTTTAATTTTAAAATTTTCTATTCTATATGGATCTTCAACGACCTTCTCTTTTCCACATCCTAAAAAAGTAAAAGTTATCAATATTACTATTAAAACATTAATCATAAATCTATTTTTTTTACGTAAAATCATTTGCACTCCTTATTATGCTGCTAAAAAATAAATTTTCACATTTCAAGACAACTTTTTTTTTCTTCAGAAAATATTCCGGATGCTATAAGTGGTTAGTATTTTAAAGGCACTTTATAATATTCTATAAAAAAAAGCCTTAGGATTTCTCCTAAAGCTTTTATCTTTATAATTCATTTATTATCTAAATAAAACCACATCAATCAGACCCAATACAAAGATTAGGCTATTTATAGCTTCATTTCAATCATCTTTTAATTTAACATCTATCCGTTAAACGGTGGTGGTTTGTTATGTAGCACAATTTCATCCTTTGCCACCTACACACAAAATTCATCACAACCTCCATTTTTAGGTTAATTCAATTATTCAAGGCTGGGAAATTATTCATCCAACATCTCGCTGTTTTAACGAACGCGAGCGATTGAATATTTATCTCTTTTTGCATTCCATTTTTTTACAAATTTCATCATAACCTCCATATTTTTTTTTTAATTGAAAGCATAACATAACTGTTTTTTGGTTAATGCAAAACTTTTTATATATTTTTTTTTAAGATCGAATAAAATCAGGTTCGCAAATAAATATTTTTACATTTCGAAAGCCATTATGGAAACAAGTAACTTCTTTCTTTACAGAATGTTTCAGCATTATAGCCATCGCAGATTATTCTTTTCTCTTCACTTTTGCAAATCATCAATATTGTAGAAAATCTTTAAACTATTATATAAAACAATTGTTCGCTAATTGTTAATAATATTTTTAAAATAATTTTTAAGATCCATTTTCTAAAAATTTCATTATTCTGATAAATATTGGTCATAAAATTATCTGTTGTTGACTGATTAAATTTGTTTTATTTTTTTGCTTAAAAAATAGCCTTAGGAGAATAGCAAATGAAAAATGGAAGAATAGCAATCCCTACAGAAGGAAGTGGTGGTTTGGAAGCAATTAGATCCGGACATTTCGGTCATTGCTCTGTTTTTACTTTGATAGATATCAAAGATGGTGAAATTATAAACGTAGAAACAGTGCCCAATCAGGAACACCGTGAGGGTGGATGCCTTGTTCCTGTGAACATCCTGGCTAATGCCGGAGCAGATACTCTAATAGTCGGTGGAATGGGTACAAGACCATTAATAGGCTTTAATCAAGCAGGAATAAAAGTTTATTATGAAACTACACAACCTTCAGTAAAAGCAGCCTTGGAAATGTATATCAATGGAAAGCTTCCTGAAATGATGCCACAAAATGCTTGCGGTGGTCATTAGGATAGCAGTAATTTTTTTTATAGGATTATTGAGATAACAAATAATTTCTCAATAGTCCTTCTTTTTTTGAATAAATAAATTTTCTACTCTTTTTATGCTTTATCTCATACTCACGTTTCATAGCATTTGATTTTGTTTCAAATTCTTCATAATAAACAAGCTTCCACGGAATACCGGATTTCGTTGATTTACTCCAACCGCTATTATGTCTTTTCAATCTTAAATCCAAATCATGAGTATATCCAACATAATATTTATCCTTAGATTGGGAATATAAA
>JAMOPB010000004.1 GCA_027064945.1 Candidatus Cloacimonadota bacterium | reverse complement strand
AAGATTCACAACCTACAAAGTTGTGGTACGTTTTTAACTAAACCTCGGTTGTTGAGCAAAGTCCCGCGGTTGTTGTGCGGAGCCGCAGGTTGTTGAGCGGAGCCGCAGGTTGTTGAGCGGAGCCGCAGGTTGTTGAGCGGAGCCGAAACAACGGAATTCGAACCGCAGGGTTGTTGAGCGGAGCCTTATGGTTGTTGTAGATGGAAATAAAAACTGGTACAGTTTTTATTTCCATCTACACTTGTTAAAGATCTCTTATTTTTCTCCTGATTTTAAAATCAGGAGAAAAATTTATTTATAGTTGACTCCAATTTATTGTAAAGTAGCTAATGTTTGGCGTGCGCCACGATTCTTCCTGCATCACTCCTTGCTGATTGTGGGCACGTTTGTTAGTGGCATCAATTATCAATAACATCCCTAGAAATATAACCTTTACAAGTATATTTTGCTACTTCATATCCATGTCTAGTTAATAGATCAAATTGTTCAATGGTTACTTTATTTAAATCTGTTTTATGTTCAGCAGCTTTTCTTACATTTGCAAAATTCAATGTTGTGTTTTCTAGCTTTTTTATATCAGTTATTGGATATTTTGCTTGCTGTAATATATATTTAGCAGTATTACCAATTTGAAGGTAAACACCCGAGTTAAGATTTGCTTGAAAAAAATTTATTACACTTCTTGCTTTTAAACTTCTAACTTGATCCATAACAATATCTATTAAACGGAGTGATCTACGAAAAAAATCAAATGGTCTATTTTGAAATTCAATTCCTAATGATGCATCACTTACAATCAAGAAGTTCGTTTCATCACGTAGTACTTGTTTCCCTGATTTGAAAATTGATTCAATACCAAGATTATCATACAATCCTCCATCCCACAAATGAATCTTTTTGAATGTTGGCTTAATTATCCTATTTATATCTTTAAAGCTAACCCATTTGAATTTATTAGGATAAATTGTTAAAGGACCAATTAATCCAGGATAACCTGCTGATGCTGAAATAGCATTAGAGATTTTAAGTTTTGGATCCAACACATAATTAGTTTTATAATCACCCATTCTTTTTTGAGGAATAAATCTCCAGTTTTTACCAGTTTCATATGTCGTTGAGTTGATTGTCCACCTTGGACTTTTTGGTATTTGATCCAGCCTACCATTAATTCCCCAATATTTCTCAAGGCACTTTGATATTAATTTTGCTTTCCCCAAAAAAAGGCTTATTGGATTTATTAATAAACTTTTTAATGCTTTCTCTTGTAAACCAATACTTGTTATAATAATTTTACTTTTTGGGAAAACAGTATTCAAAAATTGTTCGCTTGAAGGCCAATTGTTATCATTTAAACTATAAATTAAACCAATTAATAATGAACCACCAGAAACACTTGATATCATAGTGACTTTTTCAAGAAAATCCTTATCCGCTAAATATTTTAATACTCCTAAATGAAATAATGATGCTCTTATCCCACCACCTGAAAGTGCAATTGAGATTTTAAGTTTATTATCTATCATTTTAAATCACCTAAACTCTTATAATTCCATTTGGAGTCCAGATTAAACAAATTGTGGGTTCATAATCACGAAGAATTAAAATTTTAATTTTAGTGTTTTTATCGATTGAAGATGCAGAACCTCCTTTTGGATGACTATGCCATGTACCAAGATAAGTTATAAGACCATTAGTTTTTTTTTCGATTGTTTTAACTTTTGATTTTAATCCATTTTTACCTAATTTAAAATAAACTGGAGTACTTTCTGAATCATCAGGTGCTTCAATCAATGATGTTACTGTAATTGTTTTATTTACTAGAGAAATGTTTCCAATTAAAACACCACCATATTCATTTGGAGTATTTTCTTTAGATATGGCTTCCATTTGCATAACTACAGAATCGAAAAGCCTAACTTCATATTCATTATCTACTGAAGGTAATATTTTGACCTTACAACTACTAATTTTCTTCCACTTAACACTCATGTCATCATCACTAACAATACCAATATTAATCTCTCCAGTTTCGGGAAGAGTATTAGAAATGTAATATTGAATTTTTGATGACATACCGGCAGCTAAAAGAGAAATTCTTGAATCAGAACAAATTGTTGTATAGGAACTACAACCTCCACCAATACTTGTACGAGCATTTTGCTCATTGAACAAACTTTCCCTTAAAAAATCATCTTGTATACAATTTTGATAAACTGAACAAACTAAATCATCAATTCGAGGATTTCTTCCTTGAGATTCAGACAAGAGCAACCCCATTCTTGATTTATTATATAATGCTGTATGAATAACGGGTATGTTATTTTGTTTGCTTGCAAGATAGTTCCTTACAGAAATTTTAGCAGTACAATCAATTATTAAATCACCATTAATATCAGTATTTTTACATTTCAAAATGTCTTTCGGAATATGATTTGCACTAATTGACATTGAGGATAAAGCTAATTTTTGAAATTCAGCCTTATTTGTGAAAAATCCACCCATTAGAGCATGTCTAGCATTATTATGTGTTAAGAAAACATCATTATCAATTAGTTTAAAATTTTTATTGCCGTTTCTTGCTAGATGAAGATTTACTTTAGAGCCTAAACTCCCCAGACCTAATTGAACAATACACTTTTCGCTTGTGATTATTGTTCCAGACAATTTCCGATACTTATTATAATCTGCATAATCTAAACTTGAAAGCATATATACTATAGATTTCTGATGTATTTTTTCATTTCTTTTTTGCTCTTTTATTTCTAAGGCATAAAAAAATGTTTCAATATTAGTGTCGCTATCTATTAGATTGCAAGGTCTTCTAAAATTAAGTGATACGATTATAATTTTCTTCTTTTGCTTCTTGTAATTTGTATTCATAACATTTGCAAAATTTATAATGTTACTTCTCTCTGCTAAATGTCGTAAATCTGCGAAATTTGTTATATTATGAACAAAGTAATGGTTTTGAGTTGAGCCCAATTCTGATGCAAAATATAAAACGTAAGAATCAGAATCACTTCTCATACTCTCAGCTGTAGTTACACAAGAATAATATCTATTGTCTTTGCTATGAACTACTTTAGCAGTTTTATAAAACGGTGTTGAATCATTTTTGAATTTATTCTTCACTAAATCAATATTATCAATGTGGAATCCATTAAAATCATCCTGTCTCATTATTTCCCAGCCTTGTTCATAATTCATAAGGCTTTCTTGGGATGCTTTGTCAAACCAATCAACCATCTGGTTTAGAATATTATCAAACCAATTTGGCTGTTGCAAGAGCTCACTTAGATCACCATCATAAATGCACGGAATAACTTTTTCTTTTGAAGGATTAATGTGGGGAAAATAGTCTCGGTTGAAATCATCTCTTAGATTTATTTCGGGAGCCTTCAATGGAAACTCTTCAGGAAATACAAATTTTACAGGTTCTTCTTTTTTTATGCCTAATTCTGTTTCCCCAATAATATCATATTTTCCAGGAAGATAAATTCTATAGATAACAGTGAAAGAGTTTTGTGTGATTGTAGATACTTCAATAATTGAAGGATGCGCTTTTGCATATTGTTGTGCTTTTTTTATGAAATCGAGATTACTTCCCATGAGGATAAACTTCTCCGGTTGCTTTTTCTGATGCTCTTAGAAGTTTTGATTTAGATTTAGCTGAGATTAATTTTGGTCCATTTGAAGATAAATCTATGATAATTGGAGAAACATCACTTTCTTTTGGATATTCTTCTGTACACAAAAAGTGATCCTTTGCTACGATTTTTGTGTAGATATCTTTTGCATCTTTTGAAGGTGGGTCAGAATCATTATTTTTTATTGGTTTACTACTTGAAATTATAAATGCTCCTTCTTTATTGTTATTTAAAGCATTAACTGCATCTATAGATTTCTCAAAATTGTCATCATTTATTCTACCTAATGAAAGTCTTGAACAGTGATGGGGAGCAATCATTATATCATAATCAAGTAATCCTTCTGAACTGTAGATTTCATTCATATGTTCCCAAACCATAACATTAGCATCACCTGTAATGAGAATTTCATTATCGTAATCATTTTCTTTAACAATGATATGAAGAATTATGCTATTTCTATTTGGTTCAAAGAAGTCTTCTTCTTCGTTTTCTTGCTGTTCTATAGGACCTAAGACATTGATTAATAATTTATTTTTTAAAATTAATAATTGTTGGTTAATTTCTAGTACAATATCATCTAGATCATCTGTTTTCCCGTCAGGATCAACACCAATGATTTTAATCTTATTTCCATTTTCTTGTATCTCATTTTTTTTCTCAAAAAGTGATACTCTTCTTTTCATCTCTTTATTAAAGGCTTTTGCATCATCACTTAGCTTGTTTGAAACACTCTTGTTTTTCCAGAACCTTGAAGTTCCCCAGATTTCATTAATGATTATTTTTTTTTCTTCCTCATCATCGGGTTCAACATAACTATCTAGTTTATCCAAATGGAAATGAGTTAACAAGCCTTTGATGTGGTCGTCATCATTATGTGTTAATATAAAATAGTCAATATAAGGGATTTCATCTTCATTTGTTTCCAAATTTTCTCTTAAATGAGTTGCAACATCAAAATATTCTTCATTTTTTTCATTATCTGCATCGATACGGATATGCATATCAATTAGTATTGATGTTTTATCTTCATCGTTAAGTTTAATAAACGCCATTCCTCCATTATCAACTGGATAAAAGGTAATTTTTGATGACTCCATTTTTATCTCCTATTTTTTTTTATTATTATGCCACTAATGTCTCACACCTGCCACGCTACCGCAGTGGAGGTGTTTGTTAGATACAAAAGATACAGCTATCAAAATGAATTCATTTAATTCTATTTCAGTAGTAACATTTTTTTTACTTTTTCTTGT
>JAMOPB010000003.1 GCA_027064945.1 Candidatus Cloacimonadota bacterium | reverse complement strand
CCACCTACCAGATGAAGATCTTGTCCAATCTCGGCAAAGATTACAACAACGCCGGTATCTTGGCAAATAGGCATTTTTTCCTTTGCAGCTAACTGGTAATTTTCAAGTAAAATATCGATGATCTCTTTGCCAGTGGGCGATTGCTCTTTGGATTTGAATTCAATGAGTTTATCAATTACATCTTGTCCAATATAATAATTTGCCTCAATGCACAGTTTTTTTACTAAAGGAACCAAGTCGCTTACATTTATCTCTCTCATTTTTTTTCAGGGACTCCCGAGTTATTTTTAGTTTGTTTTAGATAAGTAAAATCACTAAGTATAAATTCCATTATCTAAGATATAAAAAGTCATCTGCAAAGGGACAACTTTTTATATAGAACACTTTCAAAAGTGTGACTCATCAATCTTTAGTTATTAGTCATAGGTCAAGATATTTCTTTATAAGAATAAGATAAAGAAAACTGGCACAATAGCTTTATTTTTGCAATGTTTGATGATTTATGTTTTTGGAAAATTTTTATTGAAATTTTTGTTGACGGGTGAAATCTTCTACCGATTTTTGCGTCTATGGAAAAAATAGAAAAAAGCAATTTTATAGCTAATAAAAAGCAGCTTCCGGAAAAAACCGGAATATTTTATTTTAGTAAAAAAAATAGGATATTATATATAGGCTATACAGCAAATTTACAAAGAGCTGTAAGTACTTATTTTACAGAGAATCCGGAAGATAAAAATATTATCCAATTAATTTCTCTTACCGATGAAATTAATTATCGAATTGAGGATGATCTGTTTTCAGCTTTTGTTTCAGCTAAGATATTAATAGATCAAAAAAATCCGGAATTTAATCATTATATCCAAAATCATAAAGATTTTGTTTATTTGGGAATAGATTTCCATAATCCTCCTTTTTTTAAGATAATGGAAGATACTCAGGATGATCTTTACTATTTAGGTGCGTTTGAGAGTAGGTTTATGCTTTTGGACTTCATCGAAAGTTTGAATAAAATTGCTAAATTACCAAATTGTTCATCAGAAGAATTTCCCTGTGAATTGTTAAAATTTGATGAATGCGACGGATATTGCTTAAAAGATAATCCCGAGAAAGTGGAAATGATATTTAATTACTATCTTTTTCCTAATGGCGATTTAGAAAAAAGATTAGAAGATGAACAAGAAAAGTTGATGGATAATCTGGAATTTTTGAAAGCTGAATTGATAAAAAAACAATTAAGTATAATCAAAAAATATTATCAGCGCCTAAAATTTTTGATAACTACAAAAGATTTAAATTGCCTGATTGAAGATGAAAAATATAAATTCCAAATTGAATCAGGTCTGATAAGGAAAATTTCAGGATCAGATATGCAAGTTGAATTTCACGTAGAAAAAGTAGATTTCCGTGCCAATGAAATTCTGGCTATTGAAAAGAAATACTTGGCAGAAGCATGGTTTGTTTATAAAAAAGTAAATGATCTGAAACCGGAATTGGTAAATAAATTGTATCAAGAAAACAAAGAAAAATTAATCAAGATTTTGAATTGAGGATAAAGATGGAAAAAAAGACAATTTTAATAGTTGATGATGAAAAAAATGTAACTGATTTTTTAGTTGAAGAGTTGCGAGAATGTTGCTCTCAATATTATAATGTAATAACAAAAAACAGTGGATATGAAGCGTTGAAAGTTATTTTCCAAGGAGAAGTGGATCTTTTACTTACAGACATTGCAATGCCGGATATGGACGGATATGAATTATATTCCAGAGCGAAGGAGTATAATGAAGATTTACCAATTGTGATGATGACCGGATTTGGCTATGACCCGAATCATGCTGTAGTGAAATCTCGCAAAGCAGGCTTGAAGAATGTTGTGTTTAAGCCTTTTGATATGAGCAAATTAATTGCAATATTAAAGAAAAATTTAGGCGAGGTCTAATACGCACCGAAAATTGAAAGTTGGAATTCTTTTGCTGCTTTTTTTGTTTGCTAATGCACTTATGGCAGCAACATATTCCAAACAAAATAACACTATCCACTTTCAGGTAAAACATCAGAAATTTGCAAAATTAATCTTAGAAAATTTAGAAGATGATATTGACGAATTTCAAAGAAAAATCGGCAATTATCCCGATTTACCATTAGAGATTTATTTAACTGAAAATGACGAAGAATATAGAAAATACTGCGGAAACGAACAAGCTATTTTAGAATTCAGTCAAGCTTGTTATTCTCCCAAAAGAAGAGCGATAATCTTACGCAGTATTGATGACATAAAAGACATTTCAAAATTACGCCAGACAATTTTACATGAATACATTCACCATTTTGTACATTCCCAAATAAAAAATCCACCGTTATGGTTTAATGAAGGAATGGCTGTATATTTCTCCGGTGGACTTACATACAGAAGAGAACTTAATTTCATAAAAAATTATTTAATGGGGAATTCCCTAAGTTTAAATCAAATGCGGAAAAGATATCCCCAAAATAGGATTAAATGGGAATCTTTTTATGCGGAATCCGCTTTAGCGGTGAAATATCTTTCTACTCAAAAAAAAGATAATTTTTATAAATTCTGGGAAGAAGTAGAAAAAACAGGTGATTTTAGTAGTGCTTTTGTGCAGAGTTTTTATTTCACAGAAAGAGAATTTTCCGGCTTTTTTGAGCATTATGCAAAAAAACATTTCCGCTTGGGATTATTACTGGCAAGCTCAAGTTTTTTATGGGCAATTTTCCCGTTTATTTTCTTAGCCGGAGTATTACGCAGGAAAATTCATGATAGGAAAGTTCTTAGAAGTTGGAAGAGATTAGAAAATAATAGGATCGAAAAAGATGAAAGAATTTGATAGATTAAAGAAAATAGTAGCAGATTTGCGAGATCCCAAAGATGGTTGCCCTTGGGATTTGAAACAAACACCGCAATCAATGATTCCCAATTTCATTGAAGAATTATACGAATGCGTAGAAGCTATCGAAAATGAAAATAGTGCAGATTTGGAAGAAGAGTTAGGCGATCTTATGCTTCACATAATGATGCAAGTTCAGATTGCTGAAGAAAACGGAAGATTCACAATGGAAGGTGTTTTAAATAAAATCAGCGAAAAATTGGTTCGTCGTCATCCGCATATTTTCGGAGATGGTGAAGCAACTGATGAAAAAGGTGTGAAATTAAATTGGGAAAAAATAAAAATGCAGGAAAAGAAAGAACGGAAATCTGTATTGGAAGGAATTCCCAAACGAATGCCGGCGCTGATTGTAGCTCAAAGAATGCAAGAAAAAGCAGCTTCTATAGGTTTTGATTGGGAAGATGTGATGCCTGCAATAAAAAAATTGGAAGAAGAGACTTTGGAATTTGATGAAGCTTTCCAAGCTAATGACCGCGTTGAAATGGAAAAAGAACTGGGTGATATATTTTTTTCCACAGTAAATATTGCTCGTAAATTAGGATTTGATAGTGAAACTGCTTTAAGGAAGACAATTGAGAAATTTGAGAAAAGATTTAATTATGTGGAAAAAACTTTCAAAGATCGAAAAATAAATATGCATGATTGCACTTTAACCGAACTGGATGAGGTATGGGATGAAGCTAAAGAAAAAGAATAGTAATCGTCGTAGTATCTTAAAATTTTACTATATATTCGGGACAATATTTATTGTTATCTTATTCATAATCTACACAAATATTCTTTTGAAGAACGTTAAACAAGATGTTCAAGTTGTTCCCGATCTGTATTCAAAATTTTTGGGATTACCCGATGATGTGGATTTGGAAGAATTTATATTTTCCTATTTTATGGAGAATATTGTTCCAAAAGTAGATTATCCGATTATTATTACCGATAGTATGAAAAATCCCTCTTCATGGGATTATACCGGAATTCCTAAAATTTTGTATAATGATTTGTCTTGGGAAGAGCAAGAACGCTTACGCGAGATGTGCAAAAAAATGGAAGCTGCCGGGAATATGATAAAATTGCGACCTTACAAAGATTCTCCAATTATTACCGGTTATCTTTTTTATGGGGAATCCGATACAGTCCGAAAATTAAAATATATGCCCTATTTGGAATTGATTATTGTAATGTTGTTTGTTATTTTTGGAATTTATGGATTTGCATTGGTCAAAAAAAGTGATCGAGACAAATTATGGGTTGGATTAGCGAAAGAGACTGCACATCAGTTTGGAACACCATTATCATCTCTAAAAGCTTGGAACGATTTTATTTCGATGCGGATCGAAAGTAAATATAAAGATGCTGAAATGATTGAAATGATTGGCGATATGAATGAAGATATAGATCGTTTGCATAAGATAGCTTCTCGCTTTGGCAAAGTAGGATCGTCAATTGTGCTTAAACGAATTGATCTTAAAGAAATAATTGATGAAACAATAGCATATTTTGAAAAAAGAATTCCAAATTTTTCAGGGAAAATTGAACTAGTTAATAAGATAGAAGCTGAGCATTTGATGGTTATGGCTGATGCGGATTTAATAAAATGGACATTGGAAAATTTAATAAAAAATAGTATAGACGCACTAAGCAAAAATAGTGGTAAAATTGAAATATCAGCATTCAAATCTAAAAAATATGTGCATATACAAGTTTCCGATACGGGTAAAGGTATGCCTAAAAAAATGTTTAAAAGAATTTTCCGAGCCGGTGTTACTACCAAAGAAAGAGGTTGGGGTTTAGGACTTAGTTTGGCATATAGAATAGTAAAAGAATATCATAAAGGGAAAATCAGAGTTCTTAATTCAGAAATTGGAAAAGGAACAACTATAGAATTTATGTTGCCTATTGGCTAATTATAAGGAGTTTATTATGAATCCTAAAAATTTAGTTTTAAGTAGAAGGGAAATGGTTTTTGCAGATAAATATACTATGAATAATATAGGAATCCCTTCGGCGGAAT
>JAMOPB010000002.1 GCA_027064945.1 Candidatus Cloacimonadota bacterium | reverse complement strand
AAATTTAATTTTCCAAAAACTATGCGCTGGGGTGATGAAAATGAAAGTTTCGCCAGACCTTTACGTTGGATTGTAGCATTGTGGGATAGAGCTATTATTCCTATTAAAATCGGAAAAATCACCTCCGCAAACACCAGCTATGGAAACAGATTCCAAAAACTTGAAAATCCAACTGAAATTCTCACACCACAAAACTATGAATACAGTTTACAAAATGTTGCTGTGATTGTTAATCGTGATGTTAGGAAGAATAAAATCATCAAGCAAATGGAAAAGCTATTCTCAAAATCAGATGAATCAATTGTTCCAGATGAAAAATTATTGGACATTGTTACCGATTTAGTAGAGTTCCCTACTGCCGTAATTGGATATTTTTCCGATAAATATTTAGAATTACCACAAAAAATAATAACATCTACGCTTTCTCAACATCAAAAATACTTTGCTGTTCAAAAACAAAACGGTGAACTTTCCAATAAATTTGTATTTATCTCAAACGGTAATCCTGAGCATTCCGATTTGATCAGATTAGGAAACGAAAAAGTTATTGCTGCTCGTTTAGATGATGCCAGCTTCTTTTACAAAGAAGATACATCTCAACCTTTTGAAAAATATGTTGGTGAACTGGATAAAGTTCTTTTCCAAGCAAAACTGGGAAGCCTGCTTTGTAAAACTGATAGAATCATTAAAATTGCCGAATACATTAGCGAAAAACTGGAGTTATCGCAAAACGAAACTTCCAAAATATTGCGTGCGGCAAATTTATGCAAGGCAGACTTGGTTACTCAAATGTTAGGAGAAAAAGAATTCACCAAATTACAAGGTTATATGGGAATGAATTACGCCCTTGTTTCCGGGGAAGATGAAGAAGTTGCAAGAGCAATCTACGAGCATTATCAGCCAAGAGGACAAAATGATGATCTACCACAATCTGTTATCGGTGCTGTGATTGCAATTGCAGATAAATTGGATACAGTCTGCGGAATAATGGGTGTTGATATGATTCCTTCCGGCAGCAATGATCCTTTTGCTTTGCGCCGTGCTGCAAATGGCGTAGTACAAATTATCGCAGCGAATAATTTCAAACTCGATATTTTTGCCTTAATTGATCGTGCTTTTGATTTGCTCGCAAATAAATTGGAATCTGAAAATCATAATAAAAAAGAAGTTTATAAATTTTTCTTACAACGTATAAAATGGCTTTTACAAAATGAAAATATCGATCATGACGTAATTGATAGCGTTATGCATATTGAATTTACAGATATCGCTGATCTAAAGCAAAGAGCAATTGACCTGCAACAATTTAAGGAAGCGGAAGATTTCATCAAATTGGTTATTGGTTTTAAGCGTGTAACTAATATTATTTCCAAAGCCAAAAAAGAATTTACTTTCCAAGAAAAATTATTAAAAGAACAAGCAGAATTAGATCTTTACACAGCCTACAAAGATTTAGTTCCACAAATTACGGAAAAGCTTGCAAAAAAAGCTTATTCGGAAGTGATGGATCTTTTGGTGAAATTCGGCAAAACTATAGATAATTTCTTTGATAATGTAATGGTAAATACAAAAGATGAAGAATTGAAAAATAACAGATATGCATTGTTGCAATTAATCCAGAAATTATTTTATCAGGTTTCTGATTTATCTAAAATTGTAGTTCAATAGATCGAAAAAGGAAGTTACTTATGAAGAAAATTTTCAGATTACTCCGGTGGGCATTTCTTGGTTGGATAGGAATGAAATTATTTAATGGATTTAAATATTTATCAAAGTTTGGCAAATTGCTTATCTTCGGTGCAATTTCTTCTCCTAAAGAATCAAAACTATTACCAAAGTCATCGTATGCTCTTTTCTTCTCAGCTTTATCTTTCGATCTAACAAAGCACGAAATGATCTCCGAAAATACTACAATTAAAATTTTTGGACTTTTCTCAGCATTCGACTTTGTTGTTCCTGAAAATTGGAAAATAGAACTAAAAGGATCTTCAGATAATTCTGATATTTCTAATGCAAGCAAATGTGAAAATGAGAATGCTCCTAAATTGATAATCGAGCATAATATCAGGTTCAGTGCTTTAAATATTCGCACAAAATCATCTGCCTCAGATTAAGAAAAATCAATAATATATAAATAAGTAAAAGGAGACGTTATGAGTATCAACCTCTCTCATAGGGCAAAAGCGATTAAGCCGTCGCCAACCCTTACAGTATCTGCTTTGGCTAAGAAAATGAAAGCAGATGGAGTTGATGTGATCAATTTTGGAGTAGGAGAACCAGATTTCAATACTCCGGAAGCAATCAAAAATGCTGCTAAAAAAGCAATTGATGATGATTTCACGAAATATACCGCATCATCAGGAATTCTTGAACTTCGACAAGCTATCAGTGAAAAATTATTAAGAGATAATAATTTAAAATGTAATCCAAATGACATTTTAGTTTCACCTGGCGCAAAAGCTTCAATCGTATTTATTTTAATGGCAATTTGTGATCCAAGAGATGAAATTATTATTCCTACACCTTATTGGGTAAGTTATACTTCACAGGTAGAAATGGTAGATGCACATCCTGTACTATTGCCAACTTCAATGGAAAATAATTTTAAAATTTCAGCTAAACAATTGGATGAAGCATTAGAAAATCTAAGTAATCCTAAAGCTTTAATCTTGAATTCTCCAAACAATCCAACCGGAACTGTTTACAGTAAAGAAGAATTGGAAGATATTGCAAATGTATGTTTGAAACACAATATCTTAATTATCTCTGATGAAATTTATGAGAAATTAATCTATGATAATAAAAAACATATTTCAATAGCATCTATCAGCGATGAAATCCGAGAACAAACCGTTGTGATTAACGGAGTTTCAAAAGCATATGCTATGACAGGATGGCGCTTAGGTTATGCAGCCGGTCCAACTGAAATAATCAAATATGCCAGCCGCATTCAATCTCATACAACATCTTGTGTTAATTCTATGACACAAAAAGCAGCAATCATTGCTTTGAAAGAATGTTCATCCGATGTTGAAGATATGAGAAAGAAATTTGAGCATCGCAGAGATGTCTTGGTAAAAGGCTTAAAGAGTATTCCAAACGTGCAATGCGCTAAACCGGAAGGTGCATTTTATGCTATGCCTGATATTTCTTATTATCTTCATAATAACTCAAAAGGAATTAATAATTCTGTTGAATTTTGCAATTATCTTTTGAAAGAATTTCATGTAGCAATTGTTCCCGGCTCCGCTTTTGGCGCTGATAATTATGTTAGATTCTCTTACGCTAATAGCCTTGAGAATATTGAACAAGGCTTAATTAGATTCAGAAACGCATTAGAAAGTTTATAAAAGTATGTCTAAACTCTCAGAAGAGATAAAAAATAGATACGCCAAAAGGCGTAAAAATAAGATATATACTTGGGCGAACTTCATTGTTCGCCTATTCTTGCTTATTTTTGTGATTATGGTTATTCGTTTCTTATCCAGTCCGGATACTGAAAAATTCCGTAATTTCATATTTAAAAGCAATAGTTTAGAAAGTAATATCGAAAATAATAAATCGGAGTAAATTATGGGTTTAGTAATAGTAGGATCCATCGCTTTAGATTCGGTAAAAACCCCGTTTGGTGAGGTTACAGACGCTTTGGGCGGTTCTGCGAATTATGCAGCAATGGCCAGCAAAAATTTCTGTGATACCAAGATTGTGGGTGTAGTCGGAGAAGATTATCCGTTTGATTATATCGAATTGTTAAAGCATAATGGTGTAAATGTGGAAGGTTTAGAAATAAAACCCGGTAATACATTTCGTTGGAAAGGCGTATATAACGATTTAAACAGAGCGGAAACTTTAGATACACAGTTAAATGTTTTTGCAGAATTTAATCCTGTTCTGCCTGAATCCTATAACAGCTGCCAATATCTATTCTTAGGAAACATCCATCCAAGCTTACAATTAAGCGTATTAAATCAAATGCCTAATGTAAAAATCAGTGCATGCGATACAATGAACTTTTGGATTGAAAGAACAAAAGATGAATTATTGGAAGTTATTAGACGTGTAACAATCTTATTTATCAATGAAGATGAAATAAGAATGCTCACAGGTGAAGAAAATATTTTCAAAGCTGCAGATCTAATAGCGGAAATGGGGCCTAAATTGATAATCGTGAAACGTGGCGAGCATGGAGCTTTGGCTGTGCATAAAGATTATTATTTCTTCACTCCAATTTATCCTGTGAAAAATGTAGTAGATCCTACCGGGGCAGGAGATAGTTTTGCCGGCGGCTTTATGGGATATATTACAGGAAAAAACAGTTTTGAAGAAGATGTTGTAAAAAAAGCTATGGTTCATGGCACTGTAATGGCGTCTTTTGATGTAGAAGCTTTTAGTATCGATAGATTAAAAGATGCTAACTTAGCAAACATTGCATATCGTAAAGAGGAGATCAGACGCAGTGTCTGGTTCTAAAGGTCTATAATATGCACTGGAGAATACTCAATAGCGGGAAAAAATCACCTGCTGAAAACATGGCTATTGATGAAGCAATCTTAGAAGCTGTAATAACCGGCAAATCTTTGCCTACAATTCGCTTCTACGATTGGAATCCATCTACTGCATCTTGTGGATACAATCAAAAGGTTGATGATGAAGTTGATTTTTCTGCTTTAGAAAAATTCGGTTTTGGTTTTGTTCGCCGTCCAACCGGTGGCCGTTTGGTTTTACATGATCAAGAGATCACATATTCTGTAATTGCCCCGATCGAAGGTAAATTTGCAGGAAGTGTCACCCAAGCTTATTCTGTAATAAGCTTGGCACTAGCTGAAGGTTTGCGCGAAATGGGCGTAGATGTGGAATTAGAGAAAGGAAGCCTTGATTCAAAACACCAACGCCAAGCAGCTAACCCTTGCTTTAGTAGTAGCTCAAAATACGAACTAAAATGCCAAAATAAAAAAATAG
>JAMOPB010000001.1 GCA_027064945.1 Candidatus Cloacimonadota bacterium | reverse complement strand
CGAAGAGAAGAAAGAAGAAAAGAAAAAATCTTACTATCGCAGTGAACGTTATAGCGGAAACTATCGTAGAACAATCACACTTACAGAAAAGTGTGAAGCAGAAAAGATCAAAGCTGATTTCAAAAACGGTGTACTCAATATCGAAATTCCAAAAACAGAGCCAAAACCTGTTAAGAAAATCGAAATCAAATAACCATTCTTATCCTCTTAATCTAAAATGTAACCTCAGCATCTGCTGAGGTTTTTTATTATTAACAAAAAACACTCATATATAGCAAAAGCCCCAAAAACGGGGCTTTTGCATTTTATCTACCTATTAATCATATAAATCATCAGTTTTCTTAACTGATAATTCACTACTAATACCTGGCACTTTATTTATCGCATTAACAGGACAAACTTCGAAACAATTACCACATTTTACGCAATCATCTTGTGTGATATGATATTTATCTGTTCTGTTACCGGGAATACAATCAACAGGGCATTTTCTTGAGCAAAGACCACAACCGATACATTTATCTTCATCAATTTTATAATGCATTAGGTCTGTACAAACTTTTGTTGGACAACTTTTGTTTTTGATATGAGCTTCATATTCATCACGGAAATAACGAATTGTACTAAGCACCGGATTCGGAGCTGTTTGTCCTAATCCGCAAAGTGAGGTAGATTTAATTGTTTCGCCCAAAGAGATCAATTCTTCAATATCACCTTCTCTACCTTTACCACTGGTAATTCTATCCATAATATCATACATCACTTTTAAACCTACACGGCAAGGTGTGCATTTTCCACAAGATTCTTCTAAGGAGAATTCCAAAAAGAATTTCGCCACATTAACCATACAATTAGATTCATCCATCACAATTACACCACCGGAACCAACCATAGCTCCTTTGGCAACAAGTGAATCATAATCTATCTGTGTATCCAAATCTTCTTCAGTAAGACATCCACCTGAAGGACCACCAAGCTGAACAGCTTTAAATTTTTTCCCTTTAGGGGTTCCACCACCAACCTCATAGATAAGTTCGCGTAAAGTAATTCCCATTGGAATTTCAACTAATCCGGTATTTTTCACATCTCCGGTTAGCGCAAATACTTTTGTTCCCTTACTTTTTTCACTTCCCATAGAAGCAAACCATTCGGCACCTTTACGGAAAATAGTAGGAAGATTTCCTAAAGTTTCAACATTGTTAACTACAGTAGGTTTTTTCCATACACCACTAACAGCAGGGAATGGTGGTTTTGGTGTAGGTTGACCACGTTCACCTTCTATTGAATGAATAAGTGCGGTTTCTTCACCACATACAAAAGCACCTGCACCTGTACGAACTTCTGCATCAAAACAGAAATCTGTACCTAAAATATTTTTTCCTATCAAACCATATTCTCTAGCTTGACTGATAGCGTGTTTAATTCTTCGGATTGCAAGAGGATATTCCGCTCTAATATAGAAATAACCATGAGAAGCGCCAACTGCATATGCTGCTAACATCATACCTTCTAATACTCTATGAGGATCTCCTTCAAGGAGAGATCTATCCATAAAAGCACCAGGATCTCCTTCATCAGCATTACAAATAATATATTTTGGATCGCCTTCCGCATCATGAGCAAATTGCCATTTTGCTCCAGTAGGAAATCCACCGCCGCCACGCCCGCGTAATCCGGATTTTTTTACTAAATCAATCGTCTCTTGAGGTGTTTTTTCCGTAATAGTTTTTCCTAATGCTTCATATCCATCTACAGCAATATATTCATCAATCTTTTCAGGATTAATATGACCACAATTTTCCAAAGCAACTTTCACTTGCTTTTGATAGAAAGGAATCTCTTTTTTAGTTGCCAATACTTTATTAGCATCATCTTGAACCATCAATCTTTTTAAAGGACGACCTTTCACAAAGTGCTCGAGAACAAGTTCTTCTGCATCTTCAGGTTTCACATGTTTATAAAATACGCCTTCAGGATAAACCATCATTACAGGACCAAAATCACAAGGTCCCATACATCCTGTTTCAATAATATTAACTTCTGAAGAGATATCATGCTCTTCCATCACCTCTTCGATTCTTTTCTTAACTTTTAATGCACCGGCTGAAACACAACCTGAACCACAACAAAGCAGCAAATCAATTCTACTCATCTCATCCTCCACTTATTCTGAGGCTACTACATAATCGTTAACAATTTTTCCGTTAACGATATGTTCTGCAACAACTTTTCTAGCTTTTTCAGCTGTCATATTACCATACGTAATAGTAGGCTTGCCATCTTCAACCACATCAACAACCGGTTCCATTGAAGAAAGTCCCTTTTCACCGGTTTGTGTAACCAATACATCAGATAAATTGCGCTTTGCTATTTCATCCATTAATGCTTTCATTACTTCTCTCGCGCCGGTAGCAATACCGGAAGTACCCATTCCAACAACCACTTTGATTCTTGTATTGCTATTGCGTAATTTCATATCTTGCTGAGCTTTCTCGCGAATTTTTCTTAATTCCTCAAGAGTCTTCATCAGAATTCCTCCATTTTTATCTTTTTAATTCCTTCTTCCATTAATTGATCGATAAAGGTCATAACATCCGGGTAGGAAAGTGGGATATCTCCCAATTCCTTTTTTATTTCTCTGGTCGAGAATATAAATTCATCAACTGTCCCATCTAATTCAATATTCTTTAAAACAATATCAAAATCAACTTCCGGATGCCCGATTATAGAACCAACAAATGTATCTTTCATATTGCCAAGCGGCATACGATCTATATGATCATACTGAAAGATAGCCATTAACTTCGTACCTTTTCCCAATTCACTTTCCAATTCAAATCTACCATTGCACATCTCGGCATTTTGTTTGAATAGCGGAATACCTAAACCGACCTTTTTCACTCTTTCAAGTTTTGAAGTATAAAATGGATTTTGAGCCGATTCTAAAGTGTTATAATCCATTCCAATACCATCATCTTCGATAATAAAGATTAGTTCATTTCTCATCATTTCACGTATAATCTCTATTTTAATCAAGCTTGCTTTAGCTCGAACAGAGTTTTCAATAATATCTAATATATGAAGAGAAATATCTTGCATTACCTACTTCCTGTATTCTTCGAGAACTTTTATCAATTGATCACGTGTCTCGATTCTGCCGTATGTATCTTCTCCGATTACAAATACAGGAGCTAATGAACAGGCACCTACACAGCGAACTGATGTAAGAGTGAACAAACCATCTTCAGTAGTCTCACCCATCTTGATTTGTAAAATTTCTTCTAATTGTTGAATTAAACGCGGAGCACCTTTCACATAACATGCAGTTCCTGTGCATACATTAACAATATGTTTTCCACGAGGTTCCATGGAAAAGAAATTGTAAAAGGTAACCACACCATAAATTCTTCCAACAGGAATTTTCATTTCTTCAGCAATAAACTCTTGTACTTCCCTTGGAAGGTAGCCAAAAATTTCCTGTGCTTCACGCAAAATCTCGATTAAAGGTTCTCTAAGATCTTTCTTAGATTCGATCACTTTCTTCAGCTGCTTGTACAGCGCTCCATTGTTTTTAGGAGTATTTGCCATACATCCTCCTTTGCTATTTTATATTTTTGTTTGAAAAATCAATTATTCTCTTTGTTTGCAAGCCTAAGTCGTATCTTCCGATCTGCTTGCTTTAAACATGCTTTTTTTATCTCAGATACGGTTGGAGCTTCCAAAAAGAATTCCGTATATGCACTACCTATCTGATTTAGATAATGCGCATCTGAATTTTGTATAAAGCAATAATCTTTCAGATATTCATTTTGTTCCAAAAAAGATTTTACATCACATTTGGCTGTTAAGCCTAAAGCAAAAATCTCTTTTTGTGAAGGAACAAAACCCAATTGACCAATAATGCTATACGAAACAGCATCCACATGAGCAGGAAACATAAATCCATCATAATTTTGAACATAATCAATAACTTGATCAAATGACCATATAGATGAATTTATCAAAGCTCGCTCTTCAAAACGTACAATCTCTTCAGAGCTATTAATCACAACCTGATCACCAAAATAATCAGGATCATTATCAATTGGCAAAAGTGAATCATAAAGTTCACTTGCAAAACCATTTGCCTTATGCCAATCATCAAAAAGCACAATAACATGAATTTCTTCTGCTGATTGCACTTCCACACCATATACACAAGTTATATCGAACTCTTTTGCCACTTGCTGATAAGCAAGGCAATTCGACATGCTGTTATGATCTGTAATTGCGATGATATCAAGCCCGACTTCCTTAACTTTCTTCATCAAAGCTTTTGGTGCCATCTCCAAACTTCCACAAGGAGAAAGCACAGAATGAATATGCAAATCAGCTTTATACCAACGCATCAATCTATAAATTTCCTAAGAATGAATTTCTTTATAAAGAATACCGGCTAATTCAAAAGTAGTAAGCGAGCTGCTAATAAGATGAATACCTTCCTCATTAGCTTTCTTTATAACCGGCTCATCAGGAATAATTCCTTTGGAAAAGAAAACTACAGGAATTCCGGCTAAAGAGGCTACCGCCACAACATTCAAATGACGCATAATTGTAATCCAAGCCATATTTTCACCTACGGAACCCATTACATCACTTAAAAGATCTGAAACATAAGCATTAGAAATTTCAACATTTTCCAAGCCTTCAATATTTGTAAGAATCTGTCCTTTAACAGTTGGAATAAAATCTATTAACTTCATTTATTTTCCTCTTTCCTTCTTAATAGCACAACACAATCATCTATTGTTGATTCACCTTTCACAATATCTTCCGCCAATGAACTGCATGTTGGATTTCCACAAGCAGAGCAATCAAGCCCTGGTAATTTAGCCACAACATCTTTTAGTTCTTTCATTTTTATTAAAGCAGTTTTTATATCTTCATCTAATTTCATTATTGAACGCGGTTTCAAAGGCATTACATCGAAACTGCCATTATGAAACATT